>JBEKVL010000034.1:0-16644 GCA_049514055.1 Tepidisphaeraceae bacterium
CCCAGCTTGTCGTGCAGGTCGGCAGACTCAAACAGCAGAACAACCTGCCGATCTATTCCCCCGACCGCGAACGCGCGGTCTACGAAAAGGTCCGCAAACTCAACATGGGCCCGTTGCCCGACCGCTGCCTCGAAGCCGTCTGGCGCGAACTCATGAGCGGCTCCTTCGCACTGGAAAAACCTCTGGCCATCGGGTTCCTCGGGCCCGAAGGCACATTCTCGCACCTGGCGGCCATCCGCAAGTTCGGGTCGTCTGTCGAATATGTCCCGCTGGAGTCCATTTCCTCCGTCTTTGAGGAAGTCGCCCGCGGCCGGATCGACCATGGACTGGTCCCCGTCGAGAACAGCATCGGCGGCGGTGTCATTGATACCCTGGACGCGTTCCTGCTTCACTCGGCCAAGATCTGCGCCGAAGTGCAGATCACGGTCCACCACATCCTGCTGGCCAAGGAACCATGGGAGCAAGTCACCCGCATTCTCTCCAAGCCGGAGGTCTTCGCCCAGTGCCGCAACTGGATCACCAGCGTAGCCAAGGACCGCCAGATCGAGGCGGCCGCCTCGACCGCGCAGGCCGCCGCCGTTGCCGCCAGGACGCCCGGCGTGGCGGCCATCGGGTCGATCCTCGCGGGCGAACTCAACGGCCTGCAAACGCTGTTCGCCAACATCGAGGACAACCCCGACAACGTGACGCGGTTCTTCGTCATCGGGCGCGAACCGGCCAGAAAATCCGGCGACGACAAGACGGCCATCATGTTCACCACCGCCCACAAGCCCGGCGCGCTGGCCGAGGTGCTCGATGTGTTCAAGGAAAACGGCATCAACCTCACCGACATCGAGAAGCGCCCCAGCAAGAAGGTGAACTGGGAGTACTACTTCTTCATCGACGCCCAGGGCCACATGGACGACCCCGCCATGAAGCGCGCCGTCGAAGGCGCCAAGGAGCACTGCCTGCAACTGACCGTGCTGGGCAGCTATCCCCGGTCGATGGAAGTGGTGCAGTAGGTGGACACGCCGCATCATCGCTATTGAAGTGCCGCGGCATTGTGGTGCGGGCTTCCAGCCTGCCTCTTTCAGCCCCGACAGGGGCGATACATTGTAGCCCACGAACGTAAGTCGTGGGGAAACATGTCGGCAACGATGATCAGCCCCGTCAGGGGCGACACATGTTAGCCCACGACGTAAGTCGTGGGAAAGTAGCACACAAGAGATGACCAGCCCCGGAGGGGCGACAGAAGTTCTTTCGCCCCTCCGGGGCTTGCGGATCTCACGCTACATACGTGTCCCATGGCTTACACCATGGGCTACAATGTTCCGCCCCTACGGGGCTGGATAAAACCAATCCAAACCGCTACGCCGCCGCAACGCGCTATTCCTCCTCCGCCACCACAGCATTCCCAATCTGCAACATCGTCTGCGCCTCCTCGGCCGGGAGTTCCGTGACTCCCTTGAGCTTCTTGCCGATGACGCGCGTCCGCTTCTGGGCATCGTCGATCGTGTTCGATGCCTCGGTCAACTTCTTCTGAACTTTTTCCAGGACCTCGCCGTATTTGCTCCACTCGGTCTTGACGGCCGCCAGCAGACTCCAGACTTCACTGGAGCGTTGCTGGATGGCCAGGGTGCGGAAACCCATCTGCAGACTGTTGAGGATCGCCCAGAGCGTCGTCGGCCCGGCGATGACCACGCGGCACTCGTGCTGCACGTAGTCCATCAATCCCTGCCGGCGCACCACCTCGGCGAACAGGCTCTCGACCGGCAGGAAGAGGATGCCGAAGTCGGTCGTCTTCGGCGGGTTGAGGTATTTCTCGCGGATGTCCCAGGCGCAGCCCTTGACGCGGTTCTCGAGCTGTTTCCCGGCCGCCTCGCCCGCCTCGATGTCGCCGCGGTCGTGGGCCTCGAGCAGACGCTGATAGTCTTCCATGGGAAACTTGGCGTCGAGCGGCAGGAGCACGACCTCGTCCTTCGCCTCGCCCCGGCCGGGCAGACGGATGGCAAACTCAACGCGATCGTCGTTGTCTTTTGTGGATACATTTTCGATAAACTGGTCCGGCGTGAGCACCTCCTCGAGCATGTTCCGCAGATGCCCTTCGCCCCAGGTGCCGCGGCTCTTGACGTTCGTCAGCACCTTCTTCAGGTCGCCCACGCCGGTCGCCAGCACCTGCATTTCGCCCAGGCCCTTGTGGACCTGCTCCAGCCGCTCGCTGACCTGCTTGAACGACTCGCCCAGCCGCTTCTCCAGCGTGCCCTGGAGTTTCTCGTCCACCGTCGCCCGCATCTGCTCGAGCTGCTTGGCGTTGTCCTCCTGGATCTGCTTGAGCCGCTCATCGACGGCCGACCGGAGCGTTTCCAGCCGCTTCTCGATGGCCTCGGTGAGCCGCGTGAGCTGCTCGACAACGTTCCCAAGCTGTGTTCGCTGGCCGCTGCCGATCTCGTTCAGCGTCCGGGACATGCCCTCGGCGAACTGCTTGAGCGACAGGGCCACTTCCTCGCGGGCCTTCTGGGCCGACGCAACCGACTCCACGCGCACCTGGTCGAGTTTCTTGCCCGATTCCTCGTGAATGGCGCCCAGCCGCTGCTCGATGGTCTCGCGCATGTTGCCCAGCCGCTGGTCGCTGGACTGCGTCAGCCGGTCGAGCCGCTCGGAGAAGACATCGAGTTGCCCCTTCTGAAGCCGGCCGATCTCGGCCGTGCTGGCAACGAGTGTCTCGGTGGCGCTCTTGAGCGAGACGCTGAGTTCCTCGCGCGACTGCCGGGCCACGTCCGAGGCCTCCTGCCGGTTGCGGGCGATCTCCTCGCGGACGACCTTCTCGGTGCGGTCGAAGGCCCCTTCGATGAGCATCGAATTCTCGGCCGTGTTGACCTCAGTCCCCCCCTGCCGCCGCAGGAGCAGCACCTGAAGGACAATGACCGCAACCACAAGAACGATGGCGATGATGACGAGTGTTTCGAGCATACCGAACCCTTCCTGGCGTCCATGGTGCAGAATCCGCGAAGATTGGCAACAGGCACGGGTGTGGTGGGCCATTGCAGGTCGCCCCAATTGGGTGGGCAAATCGCGTCTACCGCCGGCGCATGTTCCGCACCGATCCCGGCGTGATCCACGGCACCGATGATCCGACCTGCTGCCCCTGGGTGAACAGCCGGATCCGGGCGACGGAACCAATTAAGATGTAGTGCGTCGAAAACCCGAAACTCGAAATTCGAATGAGCTTTACGCGAGGCAGGTCGTGGCGTAACATTTCCGGTATGAGCACGATCACCGCCATCCTGGAAGCGGACGCCGACGGGACGCTGCATCTGCCGCTGCCGGCGGAGTTGCGCCACGGGAAGATCGAGGTCACGGCTACACTGAGGGTGGCCGACGGGACATCGTCCGGCGTGTCGCGGGCCACGCCGGAAATGCTGCGGCAGCGCAAGGAAGCCTTTGAGAAATTGCGCCAGATGAATCCGTTCCGGGAGATTGAAGATCCGGTGGCGTGGCAGCGGGAAATCCGCAAGGATCGTCCGCTTCCGGGGCGGGACTAGAATGGTGCTGGACACCAACATTCTGGTCTATTCGACCAAACCCGGCGGGGAGCGCCTGCGGCCGTGGCTGGATGATGCCGGCGCGATGGTGAGCATCGTGTCCCGGATCGAAGCACTCGGTTATTCAAAGATCAGCGCGGAGGAAAAGGCCGCCCTCGAAGGGGCGCTGCTGTCCTTGCCGGAGGCGGGATTGACGGAAGTGGTGGCCACTGGCGCAATCGCACTTCGCCAAGCGCGAAAAATGGGTTTGGCTGATGCCATCATCGCCGCCACCGCCCTGGCGCATGGCCTGCCGCTGGTGACGCGGAATGTGGACGACTTCAAACACATCGCCGGACTGAAACTGATCAATCCGTTCGACACTCCCTGAATTCCCGGATCCGCAGATTTCGCAGATTGACGCGGATTAAGAAGAACCTGTCTGGAATCTGCGCTAATCTGCGAAATCTGCGGACAAAATCTTCGCGGCCTGGGAAGAAACGAAGGGATCGTGGAACAGAAGAGAAGATTCGAATGGCCGTTCCGATGTCCTGGGGTACGTGCGCGCGACTGGCAACGCAACCGCGAAATGAGTATCCTTTGCGCGTCAGTGAATCCGGGCCGCTTCACGCCATGCCGGTGCCGGGGCGATGGCCGTTACCAACCGTGGGCGAAACATGAACCTCACCGACCGAGAAACGGAAATCATCAAGGTCCACATCGACCCGCCGTTTGATGTGGGGACGGATTTCTCGGCCGATATTGAAGTGGGAGGATCGCGATGAGCAAGCTCAAGTTTGATAAGATCGGGTACTGGTCGGAAGTCAAGCTCGACATTGTACACAAATACGCGACAGCGTATTCGACGATCCTGGGCAAACAACCGAGCATTAGATCTCACCTGTATATTGACGCTTTCGCCGGGGCCGGGGTTCACATTTCAAAGCAAACGCGCGAGTTTATTCCCGGAAGCCCACTGAATGCGCTCAATGTTGATCCGCCATTCACAGAGCATCATTTCATCGACCTCGATGGTGCCCGAACCGACAACCTGCGCAGCCTTGCGGGGAATCGGAAGGACGTCCATGTCTACGAAGGCGACTGCAATTCCGTGCTGGTCGATCAGGTATTCCCTCGCGCCAGGTATCAGGACTACAAACGAGCCCTTTGCCTCCTCGATCCTTATGCCCTTAATCTGGACTGGAAGGTCATGGAAACGGCCGGGAAGATGGAATCGATTGAGATATTCCTGAACTTCATGGTCATGGACATGAACATGAATGTCCTCTGGCGCAACCCCGACAAGGTCGATCCCGTTCAGGCCGACAGGATGAACCGCTTCTGGGGCGACGAATCGTGGAACCAGGCAGCGTACAGCACCTCGGAAAACTTGTTTGGAATTCCCGAAAAAACCGATAATGAGGCGGTGGCCCAGGCATTTCGCGAGCGACTCAAGAAGGTCGCGGGCTTTGAGTTTGTCCCCGATCCGATGCCCATGCGTAACTCAACCGGCGCTATCGTTTATTACCTGTTTTTTGCTTCGCCGAACGAGACCGGGGCTAAAATAGTAAAAGAGATATTCGACACGTACCGCGACCGCGGGAGCATGTAATGGCCAACGGATCATCAATAGAATGGACCGAATCGACCTGGAACCCGGTCACGGGCTGTACCAAAGTCAGCCCCGGGTGTAAACATTGCTACGCCGAACGCATGGCCCGCCGGCTTGAGGCGATGGGTCAACCCAATTACCGCAACGGCTTTGCACTCACATTGCAGCCACAGGCGCTGGAATTGCCGCTGCTCTGGCGCAGGCCGCAGACCATTTTCGTCAATTCCATGAGCGACCTCTTCCACGAGCAAGTGCCACTGGAATATATCCTCGCGGTGTTTGACGTGATGCGGCGAGCGCATTGGCACACGTTTCAGATCCTCACTAAACGATCCGCCCGTCTGGCCGAATTTGGTGGCCAACTCGACTGGCCGCCCAACGTCTGGATGGGCGTCAGCGTAGAGAGCGCGGCCTACACGTTCCGCATCGACGATCTCCGGCGCACCCACGCCCCGGTCAAGTTCCTTTCCCTGGAGCCGCTGCTCGGGCCACTGGACAACCTGGATCTGCGCGCTATCGACTGGGTCATCGTCGGCGGCGAATCCGGGCCGGGCGCGCGCCCGATGCC
The DNA here is from genome assembly GCA_049514055.1 of Tepidisphaeraceae bacterium. Lineage (GTDB taxonomy): Bacteria > Planctomycetota > Phycisphaerae > Tepidisphaerales > Tepidisphaeraceae > JANYKD01. The sequence goes on from JBEKVL010000034.1 coordinate 5,681, forward strand.
ACAGTCCTGGGTCACCGACATCCGCGCGCAGTGCGAACGGTCCAGAGTTCCATTTTTCTTCAAGCAATGGGGCGGCTTCAACAAGAAGAAGGCCGGCCGGGAGTTGCAAGGACGCACCTGGGATGAGATGCCCCGGCCACGGCGATCGGCCAGTCGATTGTCTCTCGCAGTGCTTGGCGGTGTTTGACAGATTGGGGGTATCCCATGTGGCGGGACTCCACCGACCTTCAGGCCGCGTAATGTGGGGGCAAGAAAGGCGACACTCTGCCGGCTACGGGGAAACGTTTCGCTTGCGGGGCTTCTTCGCCGGAGCGGTCAGGGGAGCGGTCAGGGTTTCGTAGAGGGCGAAAAGGTACTCCACGCGCTGGCGCTCGCTGGTGAAGGGCTGGGAGCGGTAGCAGCGGTCGACGGCGGTGTCGAGTTGCTGGTGGGCGTCGGCCAGCGCCGGGGGCATCGTCAGCGGGTCGTAAAGGTCGGCCAGGGTTGCGCCGGGGAACTTCAACCGCGCATCCAGCACCGCCTGGGCGCATTCTTCGACGCGGGATTTCTGCTTGTCCGTGGCTTGTTGTGGCCAGGGGTAGTTGTTGTAGACGAGTTTGTTGGAGTAGCGGTAATCGGATTTCAACCGCCCGCAGACTTGGCGGACCCAAGCCATGTGCATCGTGCTGGAGAGAATACCGAAGTGGTAGGTGGTGGCATTGGGGATCAAGAAGACAAGGTCGCTGGCAAGTGTGGGCGGAGCCATGAAACCGATGGGGATGTATGCGCGTCGTTCCGATGAAACTTTCGGGACAACCAGATAGGACCCGGCCGGCATGTTCTCCACATGAAATCGTGTGGGCGCCATGGCTAACATTTGTGTCGGCTTGCTCTTGCTGCTGAGCCTGAACTCGCGCACCGCCTCAACGCGCTTGAGGCATTCCGGCATGTGGCGGAGTTGGTCGGGTGAACAGTCACCCAGCCAGAGACACCAGCGATGGTAACCGTTGAGGAATTCAATCGAGCCGTACCACTTTCGGAAGAACCGAGCGGCGGCGGGCTCTTTGGCGATGAACGCATCCTTCTCGTCCGGTGTGAAGAGGTAGTTGCCATCATCAATCGGCTTGTTGCCGATGCCGATTTCGGGAACATCACACAGCGGTTTGGAACGGTTGGTAACCGCATTGTCCGATCCCTCGATCAGATAGGGGCTAATGTTGCGGGCGGTGGTAATGGCGGGTTGGGTTTCATCGAGTTCGTAGTCGTAGATGCGTTTGTTGGGCGGGTTGGAGTGGCCGAAGCCCACGATAACGACATGGACGTGCGCCTTGCCTTTGGCTTCGCTGACCCAGACGAACGTGCGATGGCCGAAATGAATCTTGACGCCCCGGCGGAAGAGCGCCGGCCAGAGTGTGCCGGCCTGCTCGCCCTGGGTGATGGAGTTGGTGGAGACGAATGCGCAGGACGCTGATGTACCGCGCGTGTAGTCGGCGGCCTTGAAATACCAGCCGCAGACGAAGTCGAGCAGGCCGGCGTTATCGACATCCCCGGTCACCGCCTGCATGTCGCCTCGCTGCTCATCCGTCTGAAACTTCGCGCCCACAAACGGCGGATTGCCGAGAACATAAGAGCATTCAGCGGCCGGGAGGACATCGTTCCAGTCGACGCGGAGGGCGTTGGCCTGTCGGATGGTGGGGGATTTGGCGAGAGGCGTGGTGGCGCGGGGCTGGGGCTTCGAGGTCGTGCAGGGCGAAGCGGGCGAAATCGGAAACGAGAATGTATTGCGGGGCGTCGTCGGCGCGGCCGGAATTGACGAGGTCCTGGATGTAGCCCATGGCCTGGGTGTGGGCCTTGGCGAGATCCTTGCCGCGCGATTTGTGTTCGGCGATGAGTTTGCCCTTCCAGAAGAGGTCGATGAACTGGGTGTCGCCCTTGCGGCTCTTGACGGGGTCTTCAAAGCTGGCGACGACGCGGCGTTTGAGGCCGAAGACGTCGAAGAATTCGTTCCAGAAAGTCTGGGATTCGCCGCGTTCGCGCGAGGCGTCGGACCAGTCGCGGGCGAATTTGATGGCACGCTGGCGGATTTCGTTCCAGGCGAGGGGCATGATGTGGGCATCATACGCGCTGGCGGACGGCGAGGAAGAGACCAGGGCGACATCCGATGTCGCCTCGGCAAGGTCCGATATTCTCCTATTGAATCAGCATCAATGCGCGGAAATCCGCCGTTAACTGCTGAATTACCCGTCACTTCCATTCGCCCCGTTGCGCGCGGGTGTTGCGCGCGCGAGAGAATTTCAATTTTTACAAATCACACCCCCACAGCACCAACTCCACTTTTGCGCTGCGCGCTGTTGCGCGAAAAGTGCGCCGGGCGCGCAGCGCCACGGATAATAGGGAAGCCCGTCTTCCCCGGCCCGCGTCTTCGGCCGCGTTCTTTGACAACCTGCGTCTGAGTTTCGAGTTTCGCCATTCCCCTCCCCTTCGGAGAGGATTGGGCAGATCTGGGAGAGAATTGGGGGAGATTTTGGGGGCGCTTTGGCGGCGCTTTTTCGTCCCCCTGACAGCGTCTCCCGGGAACGCAACCCTAATCAAATTAAATACTTATGATCCACATCCTCCATCGCCCACCCCTAACAAGACTTTTTTTGTGTCCGGCCGACCTCGAACGACCCGCGAGTGACAGCCCCACGCCGTCTTCTGGACGTTGAAAGGACGGCTTTCCCCCGACCCCAACCGACCACCCCAAAAACCGTAATCACCTGCACAGGCAACACTTATGCCGACAACCCTTCCCCATAACCCCGTCCAATTGAACTTCCTGCAACGCCGACCAGCCCCACCGGGGAATCCGAACCGACACACCGGCACCCCTTCAATCAACGCCCACGGAACTTGTTCGGTGGGTCTACCCACTACCGACTTCCCACTACGGACCACGGACTCCGCGCCAGCGGGGACGCTGGCTTACTTGAGTCGTGCTGCCGGGCGCGTCGTCGGGCGGGTCGTTGCAGGTGCCGCGAAGTCGATGTCCGCCACCGCGGTGAAGTAGCGCCAACCCCGGCCGAGGAAAAGCTGGTCGGCCAGCATGGTGCGGAGGCTGGGTTCCACCGTGCCCTGGAAACGGACTTTGCCGTTGACCGTGACGGTCACGGGTTTGGTCAGGTCGACCATCTGGTCGTTGAGCAGGAAACGCATGGACTCGACGTTCTCGGTCTTGACCACGATCTTGTTGTCGCCGGCCAGGTGGGCGTCGATGCTGTAGGCATTGCGGTAGACCGTGATCATGCCGCTGCCGCGGACAATGCGGAGCTTTTCGTCCGGGCCGGCGCTCAGCATCTGATATTCCTGCACCCAGTCGGCGCGGTTGAACAGGGCTTCGGGTCGGTTGGACGCCAGCACGACCTGCTTCGGATACAGCTCGCGGGTGCGCGTGCGCATCTTCTGATATTGCCGCTCGACGAGATCGGCCGGGGGAGCGTGGCCGAGGTTTTTGGTTTCCTCGTACTCGACGTCGTACTTGTAGATCTTGAGGAGCTTCACCAGTTCGCGGGAGTATTCTGGTTTGACAATGGTGTCGTTGGCATCATGCCAGACGACGGTGAAGATGTTGCAGAGGTTCGGGAGGCGGAGTTTCTGGAAGGTCGCCGGGGCGCCGCCGGCGAGTGGGTTGATCGCCGCGAAATACGTGGGGTAGTGCAGGGCGAGGGTCCAGGTGGCGGCGGCCGGCATGGAGTGGCCGACGAGATAGATGCGGCGGGGGTCGATGTTGATGCGGCCCTGGACGTGCTGCAGCGGCTGGATCGCCATGTTCATGCCTGGCTGGCTCGGGCCCCAGAGCTCGTCGGTGTTGAGCATGGGCATGAGGATCACCGCGTCGGGATGGGCCTTGAGTTCATCGCGGATCCAGTTGGTGTAGGTGTCGGCCACCTGCTCGGAACTGGGCTTGGGGTCGGTGATGAAGATGTGGACATCGGGCAGGCGAATGACCAGAGGGACGGCGCGACTGCGGTCGTAGCCCTCGGGCACGCCGACGAAATAGATGACGGGGAACGGGCCGACCTTCTCGTTGACATAGTAGACGCCGGGCTTGAGCTCCGGCCAGTAGAGGCGGATGCGGGCAATGCGGCCCAGGATGTTGGGATCGAGCTGCATGGCGTCGAGCTGGCCGATGGCATCGTCGCGCTGCCCCTTGCTGGGTGAGGCGAAGTATTTCTCAAGCAACACATGAGCGGCCGAAAGCGGGGCAAACATCTCCGGCTTCCAGCGGTCGCCGAGAGCATCTTCATAGAGTTTGGCGAGTGTCTCCCTGGGCAGGGGCTGGTCGGATTGCGCCAGCACGGGCGGAGCGGCCAGCGTGAAGCGGATAGAGCAGAAACAGACGGCGGCGAGGAGGAGAGAGAGCCTCATAATTGTAAAGACAACGGGGGGAGACGGAGGTTGCTTGGAGCTGGCGTGGATTTTCCGGAGAGATTTGGCTGGGCGTGGTCTCACGGCGCGTGGAGGGTTCAGGGTTCGGGAAATGTGCGGTAATAAGACGGTCGAACTCTTCGTTGTTTTCTACGAACACATTGAGTAACTGATGATGACATTCTTGTCCGATTTTGACGGCTGACCGCGGCTGGACTTCACATGGAAGTCAATTTGAATCTTTTTTGCGAAATGGTAAAACGGGAAGCAATACGAGGCGACTACAAGCAGGCTGCAATAAGTCTTGTCTGCAGCCAAGTGGAAGCACGATCACCCTGCGCCGTATGGAAATGGTGGAAGAGGAGCTTTGGCCGAAAAGAAAACTATCTTCAGATGACCCGCTGCATGGTAGAAGCAATACTACAGGAGTTTCATACCGGCGGAGAGTTATTTAGACAGACCGTCGCCAGAATATTTGGCAAAGGCAAGGCCGCTGGCAACTTGCCGGTGAACGAATTCATTGACGTAATTCGCCGTAAGAAAGTGCGCGATTACCCGCTGCCAGAGAACTTCGTTGCCAGTTCGCCTCCGCCAACGCTGAGGCGAGTCGCAAAGACATACCGTTATCCGAAATTTCCGATCCGCCAGAACGGCTCGATTGTCATTGATCTGCGCAAAGATGTGGTGGAAATGCGGAGGTTGTTGGCAAAGCTCGTTGGATTCTACGTTGCAGAGGCAAGGACATCGCGGCAAATGCCGGCGGTATGCGCGATCGAGGTCGGCTTCTATTTGTGCCAGGCTGGCTGGGTCGTGATCCATTTCGACACGCGCCCACGCCATAAGCGCGATGGCGACTGGACGAGTTTCTGCAAACAGGAAACAGTGAGAATTCCGCAATGGAAGAAAGGCCACGATCTGGCTCAGGCGGACGGTGGCACATTCATCTTGCCGGACGGAAAGAAATTGGAGGTCAAAGCGGGCATCTCGTGTAACAGATTGGCCGCCATTTATGGTGGGATGATAAAGACTGTACTACTTGATGCAAAGAAGGCGGGCCAGTTCAAAGAACTGCCGATGCGTGAGCACTGTCAACTGGATGTGGAGGAGTTCGACGGCATGTGGGCTTGGCCCGGACTTGACCAGATGGGAAGAGTCAATCTGGCGTGACTTGCCTGTCCAGCCGTCGCGGCTTCGTGCGTAAACAATCATGCCAATTGGATTGGAACCGTGCCGATTTCTCGATTTCCCCCTTGACTCTCCCCTCGCGGGAGGCTTTACGATACGCCCAACGACATGTACACCATCGGCGAATTTTCCCGCATTACCGGCCTGACGGTCAAAACCCTTCGTTTCTATCACGATGAGGGCCTGCTGACGGCCGCATTCGTCGACCCGGGCTCGGGCTATCGCTACTACGGAGAGAACCAGGCCGAAACCGCCCGGGCCATTGCCGCGCTGCGCGCGATGGAGTTCCCGCTCGAGGAAATCCGCCGGTTGCTCGACAGCCAGCAGGACGACGAGCAGGTTCTCGAACTGCTGGAGCGGCACCGGGGGGTGCTGGAAGAGAGAATCCGACACCTCCGCAAGGCGAGAGGCGCCTTGCGACAGTTTCTTCAAGAAAGGCAGGCCAGAGCCATGGCGAGCACAGAGTACGAAGTTGTGGAGAAGGCGATTCCGGGGACGCAGATCGCCGGCATTCGCATGAAAGGCAAGTACAGCGACTGCGGAAAGGCTTTCGGGCAGATTTGCCGCAAATTCGGCCGGATGCTCTGCGGCCAGCCCATGCTGCTCCACTTCAGCACGGAGTACCGCGAGGACGATGCGGATTTTGAGGCCGCCATTCCGGTGCGTGCGGCCAAGGAAGTCCAGGGCATCACCGTGCGTGAGTTGCCCGGAGGCCGTTGCGTGAGTCTCATCCACCAGGGTCCGTACGATCAACTTGGCCGCTCGTACGAGAAGATCACGCGATACGTGCATGAGAAGGGATACAAAACCGCGGTGCCGTCGCGGGAGCTCTACATCAAAGGCCCGGGCATGATCTTCAAGGGCAACCCTAGGAATTACTTGACGGAGATACAGATGATGATCGAGGAGGCATAGCCCGCGCCTCTAACTGACGAACTTGTCCATGTAGGTCCGGCCATCGGGCGTGCGCGGCGAAGCATGGCTGAGGTTGTGGGTGCAGGTGACGTACTTGGCGAACGGGCCGCGCCAGAGGTTGAAGGTTTGGACGAGTTCGCGCATCCAGTGCGGGAAGCGATCGGTGAACTTGAGCTCGAGGACCACGCCGTCGAGCGGCGGGCGGCGCCATTTCTCGAAGTTGGCGAGAGTGAAGGGAGCGCCGTGGGCCGGGGCGGTGGTGAGGTCGCGGTCGACGGTGACGCGAACCGAGTCGTCAACGGGGTGAACCCAGGCCTCGCGAAGATAGGAGACAAAGATGGCGCCGTCGGCCTTGAGGGCGTCTTTCATCTCCATGAAACGCCAGAGTGAGCGCCAGGCGTTGTCGTCGTCGGGCTTGAAGAGGTCGGATCGCTCCGGCCACCAGCCACCGAGCAGTCGCGATACGCACGATTTCCTGGCGGCCGCGCGTTCCTTGAGGATGACGTCGTTCACGCGGCGTTTGATCTCGAAGAAGATGGGCGTGTCGGGGTTGTCGTCGTAGAAGCGGATGCGGAGCTTGATGCGGTTGCGGTGGCCGGCCGTCGTGGCGAAACAGAGCTGGCGATCCGGGGTGTCGAGGTAGAGGGAGTGGATGAAGTAGGAGTAGTTGTTGGCGGGTTTGGCGTAGGGGTCGGGTTCGAGATGGGCCCGGACAAAGTCGCGGGCAAGGCGCGCACGCTTCTCGTCGATCACGTACTTGAGTTCAAAGCGGTTGGATTGCATCTGGTGCGACGCCATGGAAGTTCCAAAATACGATAGAAACGTCTTTTGGGCAATGGCCTGGGGCGTTGCGGGCAGAATGAAGCGGCCGCGAACGGCAGACAACGATTCCGGTTTGCAATGCTACCGGATTACAGGGAGATCAACATGAGCGAGAACATCAGCGGATCGGCCAAACCCTCCCATCGGGCGTCTCGTCGCCGGATTCTCGGCACAGCGGTGGCGGCCGCGGGGGTCATGATCGTGCCCCGGTATGTGCTGGGGCAGGGACAGACTCCGCCCAGCGAGAAACTGAACATCGCCGGCATCGGCATCGGCGGTCAGGGCGGCGAGGATCTCAAGGAGTTCGCCGATGAGAACATCGGCGTGCTGTGTGAGGTGGACTGGGGCCACGCGGCGCACACCTTCGAGCGCTATCCCAAGGCCATAAAATACAAGGACTATCGCCAGATGTTCGACAAGGAGAAGAGCATCGAGGCCGTGGTCGTGGGCACACCTGATCACAACCACGCGCCGGTGTCGATGATGGCGATCAAGCATGGCAAGCACGTCGATTGCGAGAAGCCGCTGACTCGCACCGTACATGAGACCCGCGCCCTGGCCAAAGCCGCGCGAGAGGCAAAGGTGGCCACGCAAATGGGCAACCAGGGCATGGCGTTCGAAGGTAATCGCCTCATCAACGAATGGCTCTGGGATGGGGCCATCGGGGCGGTGCGGGAGGTACACGTCTGGTCCGATCGGCCGACACACAGTGGGAAGTTGCCGCTCTACTGGGCTCAGGGAATTGAGCGCCCGAAAGAAACCCCGGCCGTTCCGGACACGCTGGATTGGGATTTGTGGCTTGGTCCCGCGCCGCTTCGGCCCTACCATCCGGCCTACGCCCCGTTCCGCTGGCGGGGATGGTGGGATTTCGGCTCCGGCGGCCTGGGCGACATGGGCATCCACAACATCGCACCGGTCTTCTCCGCCCTGAAACTTGTGGCCCCTGTCAGCGTCACCGCCAGTTCCACCGCAGTCTATCCCGAATCGCTGCCGCTGGCGTCGCAGGTGCATTACCAGTTCCCCGCCAGAGGCGACATGCCGCCGGTGACGCTGCACTGGTACGACGGCGGCATGACCCCGGAGCGCCCGGAGGAACTGGAACCGGGACGCGAACTGAACCGGGAAGATGGCATTCTCTTCGTCGGCGACAAAGGCAAGATGATCGTGGAGGGATGGGGTGGCCACAGTCCCCGGCTCCTGCCGGAGAAGCGAATGCAGGAGTATCAGCGGCCAGCGAAGACGCTGCCGCGCTCGATCGGGCACTACAAGGAATTTGCCCAAGCATGCAAGAACGGAAGCCCCACACGATCCGATTTCGATTTCGCGGGACCGCTGACCGAGGCATTGATGCTGGGCGCGATCTGTATCCGTCTTGGCGGCCAACGGCTGCTCTGGGATGCCGGGAACATGAAGGTGACCAACCTGCCCGAGGCCAACAATTATCTTCACTACGAGTATCGTAAGGGGTGGGTCCTGTAGAGGCGTAATCCGGCCGGTGGCCGGCCATGCCGGCCGTGATTGGCGCGGATCGCACGGATCATTTCCCGTCGATGCGCCGCAAGGCCCAGGTGACCAGCCGCTGGGAGCGGAAGTCGGTGCTGGTGGCCAGGGCTTCGATCGCGGCTCGAGCGGGGGTGGCGGCCGGACCCATGTAGCCGAGGGCAGTGAGAACACGCTGGCGCGCGGCCGGATCGTCGGACGTCAGTGCCTTTTGGAGCGCCGCGAGGGATTCCCGGGGATAGTCGATGAGGAGTTGGTAGCCCCATGAGGGGACGTGGCCGGCGGTGCCGGCGATGACGGCGGCGGCCAGCGCCCTGGCCGCCGGTTCGGCGCGCGGGCCCATCTCGCGGATGTATGCCTCAAAAAGCCAGCGGTCCATGTCGCGGTCGACCACATAACCCCACTGCCAGGGGAATGCCTTTCCGGGCTGGATGGCCCAGAGGGCCATGGCGCAGAGTTCGCGGTCGCGCTGCCTGGCCTGCTGGAGCGCGGGCATGGCGCGCTGGGCGACGGGGCCGAGAATGCCGAGGTAGACGGAAATGTTGTAGAGGTCGCGGCCGCGGGCGTTCTCGATCTCGGTCAGCAGGAAATCGACGGCGGGCGATGCTTCCGGGCCGCCGATCTGGACGATCGCCCGGACGGCCGCCCAGCGCGCCGATCTGTCATCCGACTGGAGCAGGTTCGTGAGCGGCTTCATGGCCGGGCGGGCGGCCGGGCCGAGACGGCCCAGGGCATCGGCGGCATCGCAGACGAACCTGGGATCGTCCAGCAACTTCACGACGGCATCACGCGCGTCGCCCGCATCGGGGCCGAGGGTGGCGATGGCTTCCAGGGCGGCGGATTGCACGGATACGTCGGCATCACTTAGAAAGGTGACCAACCGGGGGACCAGGACGCGCGCGGCGGGTCCACTCAAGCCAGTACACTGCGCGCCGAGGCGGCGATCAGAAGGACTCCTGCTGGTAAGAAGGTCCACGAGCACGTCCACGCCAGCCTTTCAATGCGGCCACACGACGCACTGGGCCGCGGCCGCTGGGGCGGGCACGGCGGGGTTGGCATCTTTGAGCAACAATTCGAGGCCGACAGCGGCCGGGGCAGCCCTGAGACCGAGCGTGCGCAGGTCGCCGGCCGCGTCAATCCGCGCCTGCGGGCCGCCGGTCTCGAGCTGCTCGATCAGCCCGGACAGGTCGTTTTCGCCGGCCATGCCGAGCGAAAGGAAATAGCCGGATTCGGCCGTGACATAGCAGACCTTGTCGGGCATGCGCTGGCTGGCGCGGATACGCTGATACTGCCGCAGCCCGGGCAGGTTCGTCCGGTTAAACGCGACGTCGAAGCAGGCGCCGACCCCGCCGGCCCCGTGGACCAGGGTGGTAATGACGACGGTGCGGCCCTCAAGCATTTCTCGCAGCGCATCCTCGAGCCGCGCAACGGAGCCGCAATACGCGAGCGGCAGGTCAGGGCGGTCAATGGTGAGTCGCCACCAGCCGTCGGGGAGCGGATACGCCTGATACCAGTTCTGCCCGAGAGACACGAGAACAGAGTCGCGCGTGCGGAAGAGGACCGCCCGTTTGCCGGGCTCGGCCCAATCGAGCACCGACCGCAGCGAACCGACAGCCGGCGGGATATGCAGTCTGATTTGTTCGTCGGTGGTGGTGCCTTTGAGATCGGCGAGCTTCTTGAAGATGACGGCGGGCTTGTCCTGGGCGATTTTCTCGACCTCGGCCATGACGATTTGCCGCGATTCCAGGACGATTCGCCCCAGCGTCGGCGTGAAGTCGACGTAGGCCAGCGCGCTTTCCGTCGCCAGGGGCAGAAGCAGCAAGAGGAGGGAGAGAACCATGCGGCGTGTCGTCATCTGTGTATGTAGATACACCGGCGGCCGAAAAGGTTGCAGGGCAACAAGAAAGGACGACCCGCGGAGGGGGACGCCCTTCTGGTTGATGACAGTGGCTGACAGAGAGGGATGTCTGTCCTACTTCTGCGGCTGACAGACGGGAATGTCTATCCTACTACACCTTCTTGAACAACAGGCTCGCATTGTGCCCGCCGAAGCCGAAGCTGTTGGACAGGGCGTGGTCGATGGTCATGTCCCGGGCCTTGTTCGGCACATAGTCGAGGTCGCACTCGGGATCGGGGGTGTCGTGGTTGATGGTGGG
>JBEKVL010000035.1:0-16578 GCA_049514055.1 Tepidisphaeraceae bacterium
ATCGGCCTCCAGGGTGGCTGGTGTTGTGGCGCGGATGGATGGAGTTACAACGGCTGGTAGACGGGGCCAGGCTGATAGGGAGGGAAAGATGTGGGTAAACTTGAGGCTTCCAGCCCGTGGTGGGGGTACTCCGGCACATCTTTCGTAGCGACGTCGCGTCGTGAGGCGTACTCGCCGGACGCGAGAGGCTTCCGTGTTTGCGTGACTCCAGCCGGTTCTGTCCAAGAGACTGGCCTCGCTCGTTTGCCATGCGCGCGGCTGCCGGTACACTCGCCACAATCGCATTTACGGAGCCTTGCCATGACACAACTCGTTATCACCGCGGTCGGTCCGGATCGGCCGGGGCTTGTCGGCGAAATCACCGGCCACATTCAGTCGGCCGGCGGGAACATCCTTGATTCGCGCATGGTGAATCTGCGCGGGCAATTCGCGCTCGTGTTGCTGATGGAGGCCGAGCCGGCCGCGGTGGATGCTCTCGAGAAGACCCTTCCCGCAACGCTGGAGGCAATCGGTCTGAAGCTCACGGTGACACGCCAGTCGCCGCTTCGCCAGCCCGTGGCCGGGGTGCCGATGAAGCTCAAGACCTATTCCATGGACCAGCCGGGCATCGTCCACCGGATCACGCGCGTCCTGCACAGCAACGGTGTGAACATCGAGGAATTGTCCAGCCGGCAGGAGTCGGCCCCGTTCGACGGCACGCCGCTGTTCCTCATGGAAATGCGCGTGACCGTTCCGCCAGCCATGCCGATCCGCAAGCTGCGGGCCGAACTCGAAGCCCTCTGCGACAGCCTGAATTGCTCCCTGGACTTCGAGCCGGCGTGAGGGATCTCCGAGCGTGAGCCTCGTCAATCGCAGCCGCTCGCGCGACGATGTTCCGCCGGCAGGCCACATCACGGACGCGTGCCTTACAGGGACCATCCGGCACGGCGGGGGGGAGAGATCAGGGCGTTCGCGGTGATGCTGTTGGTGATGGACGCCGTGGCGGAATCCCATTCGAGCAGCCGGCCGGTGCGAAGTGCCAGTGCGCCGAGTAGGGCCACTTCCGACATCTCGCAGCCGAATTCGATGGGGCAGGAGGTTCGGGCGCCTGTCTTACAGGCGTTGGTCCACTCCCCGTAGTGATCCCTTACCCGCGGCAGGGTCATCGGCGGTTCGGGGAAATCGCGGAACTCCTCCTCCGGCAGCAACAGGCCGCCACTGAGCCCGCGGCCAACCGGAAATCTCCCGCCGTTCGAGCCCGCCAGCAGTTTTCCCTTTTCGCCGACGAACAGCATGCCGTTTCGCGGCAGCGCGATGGTGTGGTCCAGTTCTGCCGGCCGCGGGGGCTTCATGCCTCCGTCATACCAGTTCACCAGTATCGGCGGGAGTTCACCTCTGGCCGGGTATTCCCAGGTGATGATGTTGGCGTGAGACTGACATTCCCGCGTGGCAATGCGTTTGGAATCGTCGTCGCAGACTGTGGAGCCGTTGGCGTAGATGATCGCTGGCGCGCCGAGCTGCAATTGCTTGAAGCAGACGTGAATCCTGTGGCATGCCATGTCGCCCACGGTGCCGGCGCCGAAATCCCACCAGGCCCGCCACTTCCATGGATGGTAGGCTGAATTGTATGGGCGATACGGCGCCGGACCCAGCCAAAGATCCCAGTCCATGCCGCGAGGCGGTCTCTGCGTTTCGGTTGGACGCAGCAGGCCGCAGGGATAGCTCGGATGATCGCACCACAGGTGCAGTTCACGCACCGGCCCGATCGCGCCGGTGTCGAGCAATTCAGCCGTGCTGCAGGCCTCGTCGCTCGCCGCCGATTGGACGCTGGTCAGCGTGACCAGATTGCGCGCAGTCGCAAAGGCCTGGCGGATCGTCCGAACCTCGCCGACGGCATGCGCCACTGGCTTGGCGCAGTAGACATGCTTGCCGAGTTGGAGGGCGGCCATCAGGATGACAGCGTGCGTGTGGTCCGGCGTTGCCATGATGAGGGCGTCGAAGTTCTTCGCCTCCCTGTCGAACATCCTGCGAAAGTCGTGGTAGCGGGCGGCGGAGGGGTATTTCTCAAAGACCGGTCCCGCGAAGTTGTGGTCCAGATCGCACAACGCAACAAAGTGCTCGCTTCTGCAGCCGGCCATGTAGTGCTGACCCATGCCGCCGATGCCGACGACGGCGATCCGCAAGCGGTCGTCTGGCGGCTGCATCCTCTGGGAGCTGACGGTGTGGCATCCGGTGAGCAGCGGCGCGAGTCCGCTGGCGGCGGCGGCCTTGACGCTGTTGGCCAGCAGACTTCGCCGTGACAAGCCGGGTGGCCGGCGGCCATTCGCGTGGTATGCGACGGTGATGTCAGGGCTCGGTTTCATTCGGGCACTCTCCATTCAGCGAGCGTGATTCTCCCGAATTCTAGCCAAATGGTCGCCGCCATGCCTCGGAATGCGTTGACTCGCCGGCCACAGGCTAATGGAATCCCTTTTCCGCCAGCCAGCGCTCGGCGTCCAATGCCGCCTTGCACCCCATGCCTGCGGCCGTAATCGCCTGGCGATACGTCGCGTCGGCCGCGTCGCCGGCGGCGAATACGCCTTCTACGCTGGTCAGCGAGCGGAAACCATCCTTGAGTTTCAGGTAGCCTTTCTCATCGGTGGCGAGTTGGCCCTTGAGGAACTTCGTGTTCGGTGTGTGGCCGATGGCGGAGAACATGCCGACCGCCTCGATCACCTGCGTGGCGCCGGTCTGCACGTTCCTGACGCGCACGCCGGTGACCCCATCGTTGTCGGTTCCGAGGACTTCGTCGACGACGCTGTTCCAGACAGGCTTGAGCTTCGGGTTGGCGAGCGTGCGATGCGCCATGGCGGCCGAGGCGCGGAGCTTGTCGCGGCGGTGAACCAGATAAACGGTGCTGGCGAACTTGGTGAGATACGTCGCCTCTTCACAGGCGGTGTCGCCGCCGCCGACAACGACGAGCGGGCGGTTGCGATAACGCGGCAGCGCTCCATCGCAGACGGCGCAGGCGGACACGCCGTGGTTCTTGAAGCGGTCCTCTGAGGGCATGCCGAGATAGTTGGCGCTGGCGCCGGTGGCGATGACGATGGCGCGGGCTTCGAGGGTCTGCCCGGCCGAGTCCTTCAGCACAAACGGCCGGCGAGCGAGGTCGATTTCGACGATGTCCTCGGTCACCACGCGTGCGCCGCAATGCTCGGCCTGTTCCTTCATGGCGACCATGAGTTCCGGCCCGCTGACGCCCTTGGGGAATCCGGGGAAGTTCTCGACCTCGGTGGTGAGATTGAGCTGACCCAGCGGCAGTGTGCCCGCCATCCGGTTCTCTTCAGACAGAGCGCCCTCGTAGACCACTGGATCAAGCTTGGCGCGGGCGGCGTAAATGGCACAAGTCCATCCGGCGGGGCCGGAACCGATGATGATCAGTTGTTCGGCGGTGTTCATGCGTGTTGTTATTGCCGGATTCGGCGAAAAAGCAAGATGTCCATGTCAGCCGATCCTCACGCGGATCGCATCCCCCACCTGTGTCGTCGTCGCCGTCCCTCGCAGATCCCCGGTCTGGTTCCTGGGGCCGGCCACGACCTCGGCGCAGACGCGGTAAGTGTCCTGGGCCGCGGCCGGCTGGTGGAGATACTCCAGCATCATTGCCACCGACAGGAACGTGGCGATGGGGTCGATCAGTAGACAGACATTCCTGTCTGTCGGGATACTCTTGTCCTCCCAGGGCCACCGCTTCTTCCGCGGCCCTGTTCATTCCGACCCCCGCCACTATCATCCAAGCCCATGACCGCTCGCGAACTCCAATCACGCCTGAAACGCCTGGCCCGCCCCAAGGACGCCGTCTTTCTCCAACGATTCTTCAAGACCGGCCCCGGCGAATACGGCGAGGGTGACCGGTTTCTCGGCATTCGCGTGCCCGTCCTTCGCAAACTCGCCCGCGAAGCCTGCGACCTGCCGCTTGGCCAGACGCTGCGGCTGCTGCACTCACCCTTTCACGAGGCGCGGATGCTGGCCCTGCTGATCCTCGCCAACCAGATGCCGCGCGCGGCCGACAATGTGCGCCGGGATATCTACGATTGCTACCTCGACAATATCGCTCACATCAACAACTGGGATCTCGTGGACGTCACCAGCCCGCACGTTGTCGGGGCGTATCTGGCCGACCGCGACCGCCGTGTGCTCGACCGTCTGGCCCGCTCGCCGAGCCTCTGGGAACGCCGCATCGCCATCGTCTCGACGCACTGGTTCATCCGGCATGGGGAGTTCCACGACACGATCCGTATCGCCGGCCTGCTCCTGAACGATACGCACGACCTCATACACAAGGCCGTCGGCTGGATGCTCCGCGAAGTCGGCAAGCGGGATGCGTCCGTCCTGCACGGCTTTCTGGGCCAGCATTGCCGGCGGATGCCGCGGACGATGCTACGTTACGCCATCGAACGGTTGCCGGAGAACATCCGCTCGGAGTATCGCGCCGGCAGGATCGGGTGAGTTGGTCCTGGCTGCGTTGTACTGTGTGGTGGTGAATTGAATGATCCGGGATAGGGAGAGGACAGAGCGGAGAATGTTGGGGTGGAATGGGCGGCGGGACGCTTACCTGGGGCGGTGAGGGGGTGGCTATTCACCGAAGTTTCTTCCCCTCGCCGCTGACCTCGATGACTTCGGCCGATTCGACGCGAGTGGGACTCACCGCACGCAGGCCAATGACGTCGGGACGACGCAGGGCGAGATCGCCGTGCAGGCTCATGTCAGCGTAATTGGTCTTGACGCTGGTGATCACCTTATCGTCGAGAAGAGTTTCCGCGCCGTCGTTCCTGACTCTAATAACGAGGGTATAACGTTGATCGTTCGCCAGCCAGGCACCGGTTCTCTTCATTGTCGGATTCTCGTCGGCTCGCCGACCGTTGATCACTTCAAAGCCGGCGACGGTGTTTCCCCATCCGCCCACCTGGCAGCCAAACTGTCTCCCGCCAGCCCGGCAGATCGGGTTGATGGCGCCGTTGCCACCGACTCGGACAAAGACAATGCGATAATCATATTCCTCTGGCGGCGTATAGGGAAACTCGATGCGTGAAGTGGCGTCTCGCCCCGGGTCGCAGAGCAAGACCCCGCCCTTGAGTGTCCATTTCCCCAAAATGGCGTCCTTGGCAGGGTCGACAAGTTTTAGCAGGTCCACCTTCCGCACGCGTGCCACCGCCGGCATGCCAACCTTCTTCACTTCCTGCAACGCCATGGTCGCGGCCAGCCGCGCCCCGTCTTCGGTGCGGTGCAGGGAAAGAAACCGCTCGTAGCACTCCGTGGCCCCGCCGGCGGCGTTGATCTTGCCTGTTTGCGTGGCACTGGCCATCTGAGCACGATACCACTTGCCCAGCTCCAGGGCCTCATCCTCTGCAAGAGCATCGACGGTCTTCTGACTCAACTCCACGATCTTCTTAAGCATGGCATCGGAGGTGGCCGACGCGTATTTGGCCGCTTCTTCAGGATCGGCGGCTTCGACCAGCAACAGCGTGATCAAATCGGCGGCAGCCTTTGCATCGTTGGCATCGGCGGCCAGGCGTTTACGCAGGGTCTCGATCTTCTGCTCGATGTCCCGACGTTCAGCGATGCCTTTGAGCTTGGCCGCGATCTCGGCGGACTGGGTGGGATTGACCTGCGCCGCCAAGGGCGCGGCCTGTCGATAGCCGGCGGCCGCTTCGTCCCACTGCTTGGCGGCCAGTTGGCTGTCGGCCAATTCGACGAGCCGCGAGAGATACGCCTTGCCTGTGGCTTGTCGTTGGGCACCGGTGGCGGCGCGATACTGCTTCTCCGATATGAGCAGCACCTGCTTGGCCGCGTCGGATTTCTGATCGGGTTGGGCCTTGACCAGCGACTCCATGGCCTGGATGGCCAGGGGATAGCCTTCAGGGCCGACCGCTGCGAACTCGTACGCTTTGTGGTAGAGGAGCGCTTGCAGGGGCTTGTCGGCCGACACGCCGGCCGCCGCGTCCAGCAACTTTTTGGCAAACTGGACCTTATCGGCCGCCCGCACGCTGGTCTTGACGGTCTTGGCCTCGTTGCCGAAGAGTGAATCGAAGGTGGCGTTGGGATCATCAGCCAGCGTGGTCCACGCGAGCAGAAGGACGAGCAGTGAACGCCAAGCGAATCCTGTTGCGGTCATCGGAATCCTCCTCGCCTGAATGATGACGGCACGGTATCTTCAAATGGGGCGGGGGTCAATCAACACGGCCGGAGAACCAACGAGATCGCATGTCGTGGTGCCGACGCCCTCGTCGGCACATTCGCGACGTGCCGTTGAGGGCACCGGCACCACTTTTCACCGCCCGATCGGCATGGTGTCGCCATTTGATTGCCCGCCCGGCGAACCTTGACGACCGATGCTCCGACCACGATGATTCAGGGCAATTCGTCCGGCCGGGTGGCCGGTGGACACAGACCTCAACCATCGTGGGAGATCGCGCCATGAGTTACACGTCAGTCAAACAATTGAAAACCATCAGCGGCAAGAACGTCAGCAGCGCGGCCGAGCGCGCCATGGAAGCCTACGACGGCCTCCTGCGGCTGGCGCCCAACTGGGTTCCCCGCTCGTTCCTTCAGCCGGGCAAGCGCCTCAAGCTCGACCCCAAGGATCTGTATGCCTACGGCCTGAATCGCGGCGGCATCGACGAGCGCTGGTTCGGTTCGACGACCCCGGCCGCCAACGAAGGCCGCGTGCCGGACGAGGGCCTGTCCTACGTCGTGCATGACGGCCAGCGATTCCTGCTGGCCGATGTGGTCCAGGAACTGGGCGCGGCCATCATCGGCAGCGAGATCTGGAAGCAGTACAAGCGCTGGCCGGTCTATTCCAAGTTCTTCGACAACATGGGTCCGATCCCGCATCACATGCACCAGTCGAAGGAGCAGGCCAAGCTTGTGAAGCAGGAAGGCAAGCCCGAGAGCTACTACTTCCCCCCGCAGCACAACAACGTCGGCAACAACTTCCCCTACACCTTCTTCGGCCTCAACCCCGGCACCACCAAGGCGCAGGTTCGCAAGTGCCTGGAAGACTGGAACAAGGGCGACAACGGCATCCTCGATATCTCGGCCGCCTATCGCCTGCAACCGGGCACCGGCTGGCTCGTCGGCCCGAGCATCCTGCACGCCCCCGGCTCGCTCTGCACCTACGAGCCGCAGTGGGGTTCGGATGTGTTCGGCATGTACCAGTCGCTGGTTGAAGGCCGCGAAGTGCCCTGGTCACTGCTGGTCAAGGACATGCCCAAGAGCAAGCACAAGGACCTGGACTTCATCGTCGACCAACTCGACTGGGAAGCCAACGTCGATCCGAATTTCAAGGCCAACCATTTCCTCGCTCCCAAGCTCGACGCCGGCAGCGAGGAGGAAGGTTACTTCGACCGCTGGATTGTCTACGGCAAGGTGCGCGGCGAGCAACTCTTCAGCGCCAAGGAACTGACCGTCCTGCCCGGCCACAGCGTCACCATCAACGACAACGGCGCCAACTCGGTCATCACCGTGCAGGGCGAAGGCATGATCAACAACATGCGCCTCCAGTGCCCTAAGATGATCGGCTTCCACGAATTGACCGAAGACGAAGTGTTCGTGACCGCAGGCGCCGCCAAGAACGGCGTGCAGTATGAGAACACCTCCGACGTCGAGCCGCTGGTCGTCTTGCGTTACTTCGGCCCCGAGGTAAACCCCCAGGCCCCGGTGATCAAGTACAAGGGCGGCGTGAAACTGTAATTGCCCGAGACATTTGGCGTGGCCATGCCGCCTGGCGTGGCCCCGCCTTTTTTACGCCCACAGTTTCAGCAGTTGAATTCTCAGCCCGGCAAACAGCGTCGGTTTCACCTCATCGCCGCCCCGTCCGGCCACATCTGTGCGGTAGCCATCGCCATCAAGCACGAGGCACTCGACTGTGCGCTCGTATGCATTGAGCATCCAGTAGTTCGGAACCCGCCACTGGGCGAACCACTGTCGCTTGGTTTCGCGGTCGTGCGATTCGTGGCCGAGGCTCAGCGATTCAACGATCAGCGTCGGCGGGACAACCAGCCGGCCAAAGGTCACGGCCGGGTCGCCGCCATGCCGATGCGCTTCTTTCTGTCGCCGCTGGTCTTCCGGCAACAGGAACACCGCGTCGGCGCGAAGGACACGCCGCTTGCCGATGACGAGATCGACTTCGGTTGAGAACTCCCCCGGCAGGCCGTATTGATCGAGATGCCGTTCGATGATGCGCAGAAGCCGCTGGAGTGACAGGCTGCCGTCGTACAGTGCTGCGGGCATTTGCGTGAGCACGCCTTCCACGATCTCGAACCGGCCATCCTGGAATAGCCGGTCGATCTCCGGGTCCAGCAGATCATCAGCGCTCCAACCCGTGGTTCCAGGCTCGAAGGACCGTGCGTATGTTGGCACCGCGCTCATGGGCATAATTATCATCTGCTGACATCGTCTCGGCAAGCGGAATCGGCGAACCGCACTTGCCTTTTTCCCTCTTTCAAGCGATTCTGTGCCGACAGGCCGGGTGACCGGCCGGCGAGACGGGCGTGGGATCCGTTCAGCGGATCGCGGCCGCTCGAATCAGCATCTGGCAACACGAGGAGAAACGCATGTCCAACAACTTCCCCAAGCTTCACAACGCAATGTGGCCCGGACTCGTCGGCAAGGGCTCGCCCGGCGCCGAGCCGTGCATCGACCTCGACACCATGCTCGACCTGACGGCCAAGGCCTCGGTCAATGGCGTCAAGTTCGACGGCGTCGACATCTTTCTCTACGATCCGCACATCAACATTGACATCTCCGAAGACGACCTGAAAAAGACCGCCGCGAAGATCCAGGCCAAGGGTTTCGTGGTCGGCTCCGTGGTCGCCCCGGTCTGGTTCGACGGCTCGGCCATGGGCGATGACAAGCAGCGCGCCAACTGGCTGGCGGCCGTGCGCAAGGCCTGCCGCATCGCCAAACTGCTGCGGCAGTGGGGCGTGCGCCCCTACGGCGTGGTCCGCATCGACTCGGCCAGCGGCGTCGATCCGTGGTACGCCGATCCCGAGGGCAACCAGAAGAAGATCGCGGCCACCTTCCGCGAGGGCGGCAAAATCGCCCGGGAGTTCGGCGAGAAACTGGCGGCCGAGGGCGAAATCTGCTGGGGCGGCATGCATTCCTGGCGCCGCATGGTCCAACTGCTCGAACTGACGAACATGCCCGGCGTGGTCGGCTTCCAGGCGGACATGGCCCACACATTGCTCTACACCATGGGCTTCAACGCCCCGGAAGATTCGCTGCTTCCGCCGGGATATGACTGGAAAGATGGCAGCAAGTTGGACGAGGCCCTGAAGAAACTGACCGCCGCCCTGCGGCCTTGGACCATCGACTTCCACGTCGCCCAGAACAACGGCACGGTGCATGGCTCCGGTTCCCACGACAAGACCGGCCGCCACTGCCCGGTGAACGACCCCGGCGGAAAACTCGACATCCCGCGTCACGCCGGCTACTGGCTGCGTGATGAAAAAGGCGTCCTGACCAAGGCCTGCAAACACCTCTGCTGGGACGGCTGCATGTTCCCCAACGCACTGATGATGCGGCAGCAGACCTGGAACGACATTCTCGGCGCGATGATCAAGGTGCGGGAATTGCATGGGTGGCAGGCGTGAACGGAGCATTCGAGTGATTTCCTCTGGCACATGCGCCGATTACATACTAATATGTATGTTGTTTTCGTATGTATAGAGAGGTATGCCCATGGCTATCACTATCCGTCTCCGCCCTCCCACGCACGATGCGCTGAAACAAACCGCGGCTCTTACCGGCGAAACGCTTCAGGAGGCGCTGGACAAGGCCGTGATGGAGCGTCAGCGGAGAGTCTACCTCGACGGACTCAACGCCGACTACGCGGCTCTCCGGCGTAAGCCGCGGGATGCGGCCAGCCTTGATGCCGAGAACGCGCTATGGGACCGGACCAGCAATGATGGTTTGGAGCGCGCATGACGAAGCTCCCATCACGAGGCGAGATTTGGCGGGTCGATTTCGAACCGGTCACGGGTCACGAACAAGGGGCCACCCGTCCGGCCCTGATTGTCTCCTCCGATGTCCTAAATCATGGGCCATCCGGACTTGTTACCGTGATCCCTGTGACAACCAAGGGCCGGCCGCTACGTTCGTATTTACAAATCATGCCGCCCGAAGGCGGATTGACTCAGACAAGTTTTGTCATCTGCGACCAAGTGCGGACCATCTCCAGCCAGCGCCTTGGAAAGTGCTTTGGTTCGGTGTCAGCCGAGACTATGCAGCAGGTGGCGATTCGATTGAGATTCCTGCTCGACATTGATTGAGAATGGACTCAGCATAGGTGGCTGCGCGATGACTTTGATCCTCACAACCATTCGCCCGACCGAGGTGCTGATCACCTCGGACGGCCGTTCCGTCACGACGCAGGACGGCAAGGTCACCGGCGTGAAGGACGATTTGCAGAAGATCTTCCCCATCCCGGACCATCCCGTGGCCATCGTCCACCACGGCGAGAATATTCTCGACGGCAAGCCGGTGGGGGAGTTCATCGCCAAATTCATCGCCCGGCAGAACACCGGAAACATGTCGATTCTCGATCTGGCCGACGAGTTGCGGCACGCGGCGCACGCGGCCGTACGGAAGCGACTGTTCGACGTTCGCGGTGAATCGGGATGCGGGCTGCTGGTGGCGGGCTTCAGTTCGCATCAGAAGGGGCCACAAGTCGTCGAGGTGTTCTGGAAACTGGAGAAAGAGGCATTGAACACCCAGGAGCACAAATGGGTCGCCGGTTCGATGATTGCCTCCGGCAGCGGCCAGAAGCAGATTCCGAAACTGGACGCGGATCGCGCGATCAAGGGGTCGGTGGCGGAGGCGCAGGCCTATCACGCGGAACTGATGAAGGCGGCCTGCGAGGCGGATGTGCAGAACAACACCGTGGGCGGCCATGTGCATGAATTGCTCATCGCGCCGGCGAAGTGGGAGTGGACGCACGCACCCAAGAAACCGTGAACGCCCGCGCAGCCGGACGATGGACAGAAGCAAAACCCAACAAGGAGCCGCGATGCGGATTGATCCTACTCAAATGACCTGCGGCCGCCGAAACGCTCGCGGCACGGCCGTCTCGCCCGTGCGTCTTGCCTGCTGGCTCTATCTGTGTACATGCGCAATCTTCAGTTGTTACGGTTGCGCCGCCGGGCAGGCGAACGAGCCTCCGCAGGCGAAGACAACCCCGGATCGCTCCGTGCTGACGGTTGACCGCATTTTCGGCAAGGACGAGGAATTCAAGCCCCAGGACTGGGGACCGGCGCGATGGCTGAAGAACGCGTCGGGCTACTGCACGCTGGAGGACTCCGCCGAGCACAAGGACGCCAAAGACATCGTCCGCTGCGACCCGGCCTCGGGCACGTCGGAGATACTGGTACATGCGACGCAACTCATCCCGGCCGGCGAAGACAAGCCGCTCAAAATCGACGATTATTCCTTGTCCGAGGATCTTCGCCGGGTGCTCATCTTCACCAATACGAAAAAAGTCTGGCGGCAAAACACCCGCGGCGACTACTGGGTCTTCGACCGCGCCAGCGCCAGGTTGCAGAAACTCGGCGGCAAAGCCGAGCCGTCCACGCTCATGTTCACCACGTTCTCGCCGGACGGCCGGCGCGTCGCCTATGTTTGCCATAACGATCTCTACGTTCAGAACATCGACGATCTGGCCATCACGCAACTGACGTCCGACGGCTCGGACAGCATCGTCAACGGCACTTCCGACTGGGTCTACGAGGAAGAATTCGACTTGCGCAAAGGTTTCCGTTGGAGTCCGGATGGCAAATACATCGCCTACTGGCAGTTTGACACCAGCGGCGTCCGCGAGTTCACCTTCGTGAATAACATCGACGGGAACTATCCAAAGCTCATGCCGGTCAAGTATCCGAAAGTCGGCGAGACCAACTCGGCCTGCCGCGTCGGCGTGGTCGAATCCACCGGCGGCACGACTCGCTGGTTCAAACCCGGCGACGATCCTCGCAATCACTATATCCCGCAGATGGAATGGTCGCCGGATTCCACGTTTGTGGTGTTCCAGCAGCTCAACCGGCTTCAGAACACCAATGAGCTGGTCCGCGGCAGTATCAGCACCGGGGCGACCAGCGTCATCTTCACCGACAAGGACGACGCCTGGGTCGAAGTGGTTGCCAAGTGGCACTGGCTGAATAAAGGCAAGGAGTTTCTGTGGACCAGCGAGCGCGACGGCTGGCACCATCTCTACGCCGTAACCACTGCCGACGGCCGGCCGACGCTGTTGACTCCCGGCCAGTTCGACGTCATCGCTCTTGCCGGCGTAGACGAAACGGATGGTTGCGCTTACGTCATTGCCTCACCCGACAACCCGACCCAGCGATATCTCTATCGTGTGCCGCTCGACGGGTCGGGGAAACTCACCCGCCTCACGCCCGACGACCAGCCCGGCACCCATTCATACGATATCTCCAAGGATGGCCGCTGGGCGTTCCACACCTATTCGCGTTTCGGCCAGCCACCGGTCATCGACCTGATCAACCTGGCGGTTTACAAACCGATGCGGATTCTGGCCGATAACGCCAAGCTGCGGGCGAAACTCGCCGAGCTCAAGCCGTGTCCCAGCGAGTTCTTCCGCGTGGATCTCGGCGGCGGCGTGCAGCTCGATGCCTGGTGCATCAAGCCGCCGGATTTCGACGCGAGCAAGAAGTATCCTTTGCTGATCCATGTCTACGGCGAGCCGGCCGGGGCGACCGTGGTGGATCGCTGGGGCGGCGAGAACCATTTGTGGCACTGCATGCTTGCCCAGCAGGGTTACCTCATCATGAGCATCGACAACCGCGGCACGGCCTCTCCGCGCGGCCGGGAATGGCGCAAGTGCATTTACCGGCAGATCGGCATTTTGGCCTCGGCGGACCAGGCGGCGGCCACGAGGAAGATCATCGAAACCCGGCCATACGTCGACGCGAGCCGCATCGGCATCTGGGGCTGGAGCGGCGGCGGCTCCATGAGCCTCAATGCCATCTTCCGCTATCCCGACCTCTACCGCACCGCGATGGCCATCGCATTCATCAGCAACCAGAAGCTCTACGACACGGTCTACCAGGAACGCTACATGGGCCTTCCGGCCGACAACGAGGCCGGCTACCGCGACGGCTCGCCGATCACTTTCGCCCACCAGTTGAAGGGCAATCTCCTGCTGGTCCACGGCACCGGCGACGACAACTGCCACTACCAGAACTGCGAGCTACTGGTAAACGAACTCATCAAGCAGAACAAGCAGTTCTCGATGATGGCCTACCCCAATCGCAGCCACAGCATCAAGGAAGGCGAGAACACCCGGCGGCATCTTTATGGCACGCTGACGCGGTATCTCAACGTGAACCTGCCGGTCGGGCCGTTGCCACGGCAGCAATAGATGTGCCATTACGGATCCACCGCGGCCGGTTGGCCAGCCACAACGCAAACACCCCCAGAGTGAATCCGACGACGACGTCAATCAGGTAGTGATAGCGCAGGTAGATGGTTGAGACCCAGATGCCCACGCAGGGCACCAGCCAGACCCGGAACCGCCGGCGATGGTGTTGCCGGTCCAGAAGGAGCATGAAGAAGGTGGCCGCGCAATGGAGGCTCGGGAAGACGTCCACGCGGTTGGAACCGGTCTTGACGATGTAAACGCAGAGTTGCGTGGTCCACCAGCCGGCGAGCGGTGTCGTGAAATCCCCGGCCATGGAGGCATACGGGCCGGCGGCCGGGACGAATGAATAGCCGAAGAACCCGATGCCGTAAATTGTGAACATTCCGATCATAAAGCGTTTCAGGAGCGACAGATCGTCCAGGAGGTAGCTGATGATGCTCAGTGCAAGGCAGGGGTAGAAGAGCATGTAGCAGGCACTGAGCAGTTCGGTGGCGAGCGGGTGCGTGATTGCCTGCATCCGCAGGCTGGGAGTCCCGCCGAAGAGTGTGGCGTCGATGTGCTGCAGCGTCGGATCCAGCGACTGGGGGTGGATAAGCGGGACGGCCACTTTCATGTGGAAGAACACGATCATCATGGCCAGGGGATAGAACAGCAGCGACAGCCGCCACCGCAGGGGGCTGTCGTCTGCGTCGCGCCGGAACCAGGCGGCCAGACCCACGAGGATGAGGCCCAGGTAGAGCAGGGGGGCACTCGCGCCGAAACCGACGGCGTGGACCAGCCGCAGCCAGGTGATCAGCAGGAATGACCCGAAGAAGATGTCGTGCGGCAGCAGGCGAGGCTGCTTGATCGGGCTCATGCGTGGAGTGTCCACTCCTCTCGCGGGCCGGCCACATTATCGGCCACTCGCAGTATAGACCGATGGAGCATATAGAAGGAGACTCTCCATGCAAACCCGTCATCTTATCACGATCGCCGTTCTTTTCGCCCTGGCCCTGTCCGTGAAGGCGGCCGATCCGGCCCGCCCGGTCGGCACCAGCGCCAGCTTCAAAGGCCCGGTCGGCCTGCAGATGTACAGCCTGCGCGACATCTCCGCCAAGGACAACGACAAGGCCCTGGCCATCGCCAAGGGTTTTGGCATCACGGAGATTGAACTCCACGGCACCGGCGGCATGTCCAACGTCGACTACCGCAAACACGTCGAGGCCATGGGATTCAAGCCCATCTCCACGCACCTCGACTACGCACAGTTCGAGAAGGATCCCGAGGCTGCGGCCGTCAAAGCCGAGGAACTCGGCCTCTCGTTTGTTGGCGTTGCCTGGATTCCCCACCAGGGCCAGTTCGACGAAGCCACCTGCCGCAAGGCGGCCGCCGTCTTCAACCGCGCCGGCGAAGTCCTGGCCAAGCACAACATCCGTTTCTTCTACCACAACCACGGCTACGAGTTCGTACCCTTCGGCGACGGCACGCTCTTCGACCTGCTCGTCAAGGAAACCAAGCCCGAGTTCGTCTCCTTCGAGATGGACATCTTCTGGATTGTCCACCCCGGCCAGGATCCGGTGAAGCTGCTCAAGAAGTACCCCGATCGCTGGCAGCTCTTCCACCTCAAGGATATGAAGAAGGGCGTGGCCACCGGCAAACTCACCGGCTCGGAGGACGTCAACAACGACGTCGCCCTCGGCAGCGGCCAGATCGACCTGTCGGCCGCCCTCAAGGCTGCCCAGGAAATCGGCGTAAAGCACTACTTCATCGAAGACGAATCCCCGCGAGCCGTGGAACAGATACCGCAGAGCCTGAAGTACCTGGAGTCGCTGGCGTGGTGAGGTTTCGATACTGGTGGACAGCGTCACCGTGCCTACACCGACATCCGCAGATCCCGAAGATCCGAACCAGCGACTGGTCCTGAACTATGCCGCGAGGGGTACGGCCTATCCTTTGGATTGGCAGTCGGCTACTCGTGGCATCGGCACAATCGTTCTGGGGTTGGCACTCAGTTGCACGATCATCGTCCTTTATCTGAACTGGTCCGAGCGCGTCATCGAGGGTTTTAAGAAGGCGGAGGGCAAACCGGTTCTCTGGGATTCACCGAAGTTGAATTCATATATCCACCACGTAGACGGACCCTTGGTGGTTCTCTTGGGCGTCATGCTTGCGATCACGATTCTCTCCACGGTGGTGGCCTGGACGCGCAGCCGCTCCGGCTGGATCGTTGCGGCAAGCATCGTGCTCCATCTGACGGCGATGGTTTTCCTTTGCGTTCTGAGCGAACTGCAACGGATGGACATCGGCCTTCTTCCCTGACCGGACCAGACAGGGGACGGCAGTCAATAGTTATATCGGGGTGGAGTGGTCTTCGGCGGAGGCGTCAATGTTCGAGAAACTGCATCGCCTGTGGTTGGCCGTCAATTGGTGCCCCATGAAATCCCATGCAGTCTACCTACCGTCATTGCAGGCTACGTCCGCTCTGCTGAAGTTCTACGAGGACCATGGCGGCGGCCAGTTCAACTTACTCCGTGAATGCCTCGCCGCACTGGAGCAGGGAAATCGACAAGCCGTTGAGCAAGCGTTCAAAAAACTCCACAGGGGAATGTCACACCACGGTTGGACTGATTGGTTTCCTCCGGTGGTCTCTTCCCAAGAAACAGAAGCTTATGTTCAGACGGTATTTGAGGCACTCGTTGAACGATGGTATCGCCTGTTGCGCCTTCTTCTCGACATACACTGACCAGACAAAGTCGCGAGTCGATAGTTTAAAGGTCTCGTACCACGACTACCCCGGCGAACACGGCCGTTCGCCAAGGTCGCTCACACACGCACCCGTTTGCGCGTGGCCGTCAGTCCCAATTCGCGTTTCACTTGTGCCAGGGGCGTTCTGGGGGAAGCGGCCTGTCGCTTCCTGGATGCTTTGATCGCGATAGTCGGCCAGCCATCGGGTTGTGTCGAACACAGGGGACATGGAAACACTATGTTGCCCGGCGATGGGTCTGTGAGCCCTGCGGGTTTCAGGGGCCGGTACATTGGCCGTCGGAGTGGATGAGGCCGCAGATGTTGCAGCGGTAGCGTTGGGGGATCCAGCGGCGGACGGGAAGTCCGGGCGTAGTGGGGATTGGCGGAGTCGGGGCCGGGGCGGCGGCAGGGGGATGGGGTGGTGCGGAGTCAGGAGTGGAGGGCGCCGGCGGCCGGTTGCCGGT
>JBEKVL010000036.1:0-16527 GCA_049514055.1 Tepidisphaeraceae bacterium
GTCCACCGCCGGGCGTGCTGTCCAAAACTCCACCACGCGCTCGATCAGATCGAGATGGAATCCGCCCGCTGGGTGAGTATCTGTTGATTCTCCCAGGTTCAGCGCGGGTACGCCTGGGTATTCGACCACGGCATCCAACAGACGTGTTCCGGGCCACAGATAGTCGAGCACGCGAGCCATCAGCGGGTAGAGGTGAATGCTTCCGTCCGGCATTCGCGCGCTTCCCACAACTGAGGCCCAACCGCTCAGCGTACGCGGCTCAAGAACGACCTTCTTTAGCTCTTCACGATCCCAGCACCGCACCTTTTCTTGCGGGTAGCCGATGCGATCCGCCAAGTCCGCAACCCCTTCCTGTGCCCACTGCACATCCCAACCTTTCCAGACGCACCTGAGGAGCGCCATGTATAGTCGCCTGACGGGGACTTGAGACATCTCTTCCTCGCCACCAAACAACAACAGCGTTCGTGCATCGCGATCCAATACGGCCCCGCCTTCCGCCCAGATTTCGTCCAACAAGTCTTTGCAGGGCTCCTGCACGCTTATGAAGATTTTCGCCCAGTCCGGCCCCCAGAAGAAATCCCGCGTCATGGAGGCGGCGCACCAGTGGCTGTAGAAGATCCGGTATTGCCCATTTTCCACGAGGATCAGATTGGCGCGCTGTCCCATGGCAACGGATCATAGTGGCTCAACGGGAATCTTCGAGCGCGTGAATCGAGGCCGGCGACAATTCGAGCGGCGGGAGTCGTTCCTTCTCTAATCCTCCCCAGCCATCGCGCTTGGGGCGAACGGTGGGCGAATACGCCCACCCAGCGCCGCTGGTTCGGGGCGATCGGGTGGCGTTACTTGTGTCGTTGGATGATGGTGATGCGGCCGTTGTTTTCGAGGACGGCGAAGCGAACGTCTTCCGCGCCGGCGCAGCCTTCGGCCCGCAGGGCGGCTTCGAGTTCATGCATGGTCATCTGCACATCTTCCAGGGCACGATGATCGACGTGGCCGTCGTGAATGAGGATGACGGGTCGGCCTTCGATGAGGGCTTCGGCCTGCTTGCTGCGGAAGGTGATCCAGCCGACCAACCAGTTGAGCAGGACCAGGGCGGTCGCCAGGATCAGGCCGCCGGTAATGGAGCCGTCATTACCGTTCATGGCGTTCTGGACGGAATTGCTGAGCACCAGCAACAGCACCAGATCAAACGGCGCCAGTTGCCCGACCTGGCGTTTGCCGCTGAGCCGCAGCAGGACCAGCAGAAACGCATAGACGACTGCGGCCCGGACGATGAATTCCCACCACGGCAGGGACAGTTTCCACATCGGACAATCCTCTCCTTCGGTGCATTCGCGTCCGCCGAAGCGGAAGCTGCGCCGGACTACTCAGTTCCTTCCTCCATGTCCAACGGCGGCTCGGGAGGCCGCGGCTCGGAGGGTTCTGCTTCGGTGTTGAACATGGTCTGCTGGCGGATTCGCTGGAGGCGGCGCGAACCAGGGCCTTTGAAATCGAGTGAACCGGGGCCAAGAACGCCGAGAATGGCGTCGGCCAGGTCGGCCGTCGGCCGGACGCCCCATTCGCCGCCGAGTTTGAGGATGACGTTCTTCCCGGATGACCAGGCGACCTGCGTGAAGACGGGCGCGCGGCCGCCGTGCGACTTGAGGATCGGCTGTAGCTTCTCGATGACCTCGGGGCGGTGTCGTGTGCGGTCGAGCTTGATGACCAGCCCCGTGCAGAGCCTGGCGATGGCCTCGGTGACCGGGATTGCTTCGTCAACAATCAGGCCCGGTGTCTCGCGGCGTTTGTCGATCTTGCCCTTGAGGAGCAGGATAGACTCGGCGGCGATGAGGCCCGGGTGTTTCTCGTTAATGCCCGCGAAACTCTCGGCAAAAATGGTGGCGTCGATGGGTCCGTCGAGGTCTTCCAGCGTGATGATGGCCATGGGCATGCCGGCGGACCGGCCGTTCCTCGTCAGCACCTTCTTGAGGCGAGTAATCATGCCGCCCACGATCACTTCCACGCCTTCGCCGCAGAGCCGGGCATCGCGCGTGGAGTGCGTGGCGAAGTTCAGCAGGGCGGAGCGGTGCTCGGCCAGGGGGTGGCTGGAGATGTAGAAGCCCAGGAGTTCCTTCTCGAACTTGAGCAGCTCGCTGGCGGCCAGCTCGGGAACGTCCGGCAGCGATATGCCCATGGTCCTGGCGGCACTCGGCGTCTCCGGGGCGGCCATGAACATGTTGAGCTGGCCGGAGCGGCGGTCGTTCTGGGTCTGCTGGCCCATCTCGACGGCCTTGTCGAGCACGGCCAGGAGCTGCGAGCGGCGGGCGTTCATGGAAGAGAACGCTCCGCATTTGACGAGGGCTTCCAGGGTGGAGCGGGTGATGGTGCGCAGGTCAACGCGCTCGCAGAGATCGTAGATGCTGGCGAAGGCGCCCTTCTTCTTGCGCTCGGTGATGACGGCTTCGACGGCCTTTTCGCCGACGCCACGGACGGCCATGAGCCCGAAACGGATTTCGCCTTCGGGACCGGTTTCCTTCCTGGCGCTGCGACGTCGTGTCCGGGTCTCTTCCGGTTGCACGTAGACGGGCGTGAACGCCTTGTCGGAAATGTTGATGTCGGGCGCCAGCACCTTGATGCCCTTGCGGCCATCGGGCAACGGGATGCGCCGGCATTCGTCGATGTACTCGGTCATCTTGTCGGTGTCGCCCATTTCGAACGTGAGCAGGGCGGCCATGTACTCGGCGGGGTGATACACCTTCATGTAGGCCGTCTGAAAGGCAATGATGGCATAACGTGTACTGTGCGACTTGTTGAAGCCATAGCCGCCGAATTTCAGGATCAATTCAAATATCTCCTCGGCCTTCTCCCGGGTAACGCCCTTGGCCATGGTGCCCTTGAGGAAGTCGGGCTTGAACCTGGCGATGACCTCGACGAGTTTCTTCGATATGGCCTTGATCAGCTTGTAGGCATTGGCCAGTTCGATGCCGCCAAGTTGATTGAAAATCTGCATTACCTGTTCCTGGTACACCATGATCCCGTACGTCTCCGCCAGGATCTTGTCCATGATCGGATGCACCTCGGGAACCTTCTCGGTACGGTGCTTGCGGTTGCAGTAGAACGGGATCAGTTCCATCGGACCGGGGCGATAGAGGGCGTTGGCGGCGATGAGGTCTTCGATGCGGTCGGGCTGCATCTTCATCAGCAGATCCTGCATGCCGCCGGATTCAAACTGGAAGATGCCCTTGGTTTCGCCGCGGCTGAACAGGGCCAGCACGTTCGGATCGGCCAGGTCGATGCGCTCGATGTCGATGCGGCCTTTCTCATCCAGCGGCACGGCCGGCCGGGGATGCGACAGCGCCGAGTGCTGAGTGCTGAGTGCCGCGGGGCTGGTGATGCCGCGCTGGGAACGGGTCTGGAATTCGAGTTCGATGGAGCGGTTGAGGGTGGTGAGCGTGCGCAGGCCGAGGAAGTCCATCTTCAGCAGGCCGACTTTCTCGGCGATGGGGCCTTCGAATTGCGTCAGGACGTTGTCGTCCTTGTCCTTGTAGAGCGGAACCAGGGTGTCCAGCGGCTGATCGGCGATGATCACGCCGGCCGCGTGGCAGCCGGCGTTGCGGCAGAGGCCCTCGAGCTTCTGGGCGAGATCCATCACCTGCTTGGTGGTGGGGTTGGTCTTGTACAGTTCAAGCAGTTCCGGCGTCTTGTCCAGCGCTTTTTTCAGCGTCATTCCCGGCGTGTTGGGAATCAACTTGGTGATCCGGTCCACCTCGGCCAGCGACACGCCGAGGACCCGGCCGACGTCCTTGCACGCGGCTTTTGCGGCCAGCGTGCCGAAGGTGATGATCTGGGCGACGTGGCCATATTTGTTGCGGACGTACTCGATGACCGCCTGCCGGCCATCCTGGCAAATGTCGATGTCGATATCAGGCATCTCCGAGCGGCTGGGGTCCATGAATCGCTCGAAGAGCAGGTTGTAGCGCACGGGATCGACGTTGCACAGACCCAGCAAATAACCGACCATCGTGCCCACGCCCGAACCCCTGGCGCCGACCGGAATGCCGTTCTGGCGGGCGTAGTTGCAGAAGTCCCAGACGATCAGGAAGTAGGAACAGAAGTTCTTGGAGATGATGACCTTCAGCTCGTGCTCGAGCCGGTCGCGGATGTCCTGGGCGACGTCGGTTGTGCCATAGCGCCAGACCAGGCCCTTCTCGCAAAGCTGGCGCAGGTAGAGTTCGTCGTCGCGCAACGGCTCGATCGTACCATCGGGTCCGGGCTGCGGCCTGGGCGCTGAGGGCAGTGGCATGGCCGGGTCGATCCTGTCCTTGGGCACGCGATACACCGGGGCGTATCGTCTGGAAAAATCGAGCTGCAACTCGCACATCTGGGCGACCCGCACCGTGTTGTCCATGGCCTGCTGCCATGCGGGAACCTGGCCCTGGCCGATGTCGGCCATTTCCTGCGGGCTCTTGAGGTACAACTCTGTCGGATATTTGAGCCGGCCTTCATCCGTGATGAGCTTTCCCATGGAGATGCAGCAGAGCACATCGTGGGCGTGGTGGTCATCCTTGTTGAGAAAATGCACGTCGTTGGTCGCCACCAGTCCCACGCCGAGTTTGCTGGACAGGTCCACCAGTTCGGGGTTGACCATGTCCTGTTCCTTGATGCCCTGCTTCTGGACTTCGAGGAAGAAACGGTCGGGGCCGAAGATATCGCGGTAGATCTCGGCCACGCCCCGGGCAGCCTTGTAGTCGCGCTTGAGAAACGCCGAGCACACCTCGCCGCCGAGGCAGGCGCTGGTGCAGATCAGCCCGGCCGAGAATTCCTTTAGCGACTGCTTGTCGATACGCGGCTTGTAGTAGAATCCTTCGCGATAGGCCAGGGATGAGAGCTTCATGAGGTTGCGGTAGCCCTCGAGGTTCTGGGCCAGCAGCAGCAGGTGGAAGGCCGATTCGCCGTTGACCGTCTGCCGCTCGCGGCGGTCGGTGGGGGCCATGTATGCCTCCATGCCCAGCAGCGGCTTGATCCCCTCTTTCTTGCACTCGTTGAAGAACTCGATCACGCCGAACATGCATCCGTGGTCGGTGATGGCGCAGGAGTCCATCCCCAGCGTCTTGACCCGCTTAACGAGGTCCGCAATCTTGCAGGCGCCGTCGAGAAGAGAGTAGTGCGTGTGGACGTGGAGATGAACAAACTTGGACATACCGGCTCCGCCGAAAAAGGGATCGATCATCGCCGCTGAAGTTCCGGTGCAGGCCACCGGCCCGCACCGGAACTTCAGCGGCGATGATGTAGTGTGCCAACTGAACCGGGAAGGTCAACGGGAGTTTTGTGCTCCCATTGGTAACAGCATGCACGGCATTCCATGAACCACATTCGGCCTTCAGAACCTCGTGGCACGGGCGTCTCGCCCGTGCTGTCGGTACTCCGACAGATCCTCGCTTTCCGTCCGAAATATGGCCACGACGGTTGATGAAGTAATCCAGGGCATCGGATCACAACGGCTCCCTCTCTTCCGCTTTCGCCGGCTGATCTCGGCCGACCATGAAATCATCCGTAAACTCGCCCGGTGATTGGCTCCTGCCATACTCCCGTCGTATCGCCCTCAGCACGTACCACGGCGTCCAGATCGCCCCGCGCACGGCCACCACCGCGATGGTTGCCAGCGGTACGGCCTTGACACCCATGGAAGCACACGCGAGCAGGCCGGCACAAAGCAAGGCGTTGGCGATGCCGGCCGCCAGCAGCGAAACCGTGAACGCCCGGGCCTTGCCCATGGCCAGCATGATCGCCCGGCCAATCTGGCTCTGACCACCCAGCACGGTGTGGACCAACACCAGTGGTAGAATCACCGTGGCCATCGGCGGCGGGTTCTTCAGCCAGACGCGGAAGAGCAGCGGTGACAGGAGCCAGGTCGCGATGGCTGCCGTGGAAAGAATGCCCGTGGCGGCCAGGGTTCCACGAACGTAGTAGCGCCGGACAGCAGGCCAGTCGTGTGACCCGACGGCCGCCGCCGCACGCGGCAGCACCACGGCCGCCAGGCCGGTGACTAGCAGTAACAACGCTCCGTCAATCTGTATGGCGGCCGAATACGCGGCCAGGTCCGAATCGGTCAGCAACCGGTTGATCAGAATGCACGCCAGCGGGCCGTACAGGAAATCGGCCAGCGAGCCGGCCGTCACCGTCAGGCCGTATTTCAGCAGCCAGACGACATCCTTGGCGGAGGGGCTTTCGGGTGTCTGCGGGGCATGACTTCTGGCCAGCGAGAAGCGCACCGCAAAGAGAAGGAAGCTCGCCACGGCGAAGGCCATGCCGATTCCCAGGAAGAAGTCCCCGCCCAACTGCATCGCCACCAATGAACCGGCGACCCAGAGGATTTCGGATCCGGCCTGGGTTACGTTGTCGGCGGCGATGTCGCCGTGGGTTTGCAGAATAGCCCCGGCCGAATCGCTGGCGAGTCGCAGTGCGCACCCGACGGCGAAGAACTCCGCCAGCAGCATGGCGTTGGATTTCAGGAAAATCGGGATCGCATGAATCTGGTTGATGAACAGGGCGTAGACGCTCCCGATGGTGACGGCGCCCAGAAATGTCAGCAGGGAGACGGCCGCGCCGTTACGCAGCAGGGCCACGGAAAGCGGATTGGCGGCGACGCGCTGGGGATGTGTCGTGGGCAGCGCGTAGTCGATAACGCCGGGGGTCTCGGCGACAATCACCGGCCGGGCCGTGACGGCGGGCGGAGTTTCCTGGTCCCACTTGGCCTTGAGCCGGACCATGGCCGGGGCCAGGCCGAATCCCGTGTAGTTCAGCAGCGAGAGTGTGCCTCGCACGAGGACGAGCAGGGCGAAGGCGTCGGGTCCGAGCTTCCGCCAGACCACCGCGGAGACGACGGCCCAACTCAGCACCCGCGCCCCGGCCGCCAGGTAGGCCGAGCCGAGTTCGATGGAGAGGTTGCCTTGGGATTCACGGAACATGGTAGGGTGGGCACTGCCCACCATTTGTTGATCGTTGCAAGTCGACAGGGTGCGTTGAATCGCATCCCACGCGGTTCGCGGATGGTGGGCAGTGCCCACCCTACTAATAGTCCCGCTGGCAGAAGATCCACGCAGCCAGGGAAACTACCACGAACTCGAACGTCAGCGACGTGCCGATGATCCATAAGAGGGACTCTTTACGGGCGCGGAGTTCGACTTCCTTGCCGGCCTCTACCGCATCCCTGTAGTTCTCGGGGAGTGAATCCGGTGGATTGGATGCGGCCTGGAAATCCACATCGGAAATGAGGTAGCGATCGAGCAATGAATAGGTCGAAATTGCCTTCGGGAGAATGGCCGACGCGCGATAGAAAAGGTGATGGATTACCGACCACGTATGCAAAGAGCTCTGAAGATCCTTCCGATGGGAGATGGTCGCATCGAGCGAGCGTTGCTGGTTGTCAATGATTCCTTGGCTGGTGGTCGGGCGGGTAGCCGCGCCGGGTGTACGTGTGAGAGTCGCCAGCATCGCCTCATTGCGCTTGATTGTGGCATCGGTTCGAGCGATATCGAGGTTGTACTTGATGATCGTTGCGCTGGTCTCGATCTCCGTCTTTTGGACGCCGTAAAGAGCCGCCCACATAAGCGTGGTCAACAACACTGCGGCCAATGTGGAACGGGTCACAACCCCGAAGAGTACGCTGAATGCGTAGAGGTAGCTGTAGAAGCAGAGCATGATCGGCAACGCGAGGAACACACTGGCGTGCCATACGCCACCACGGATGCCGAGGACGAAGAAACTACCGATGCTGAAGATCAACAACTGGGCGACGATGAATGCCATGCCGGCGAGGTACTTGGTCAGAAAGAGGCGCAGACGGCTGATTGGTTTGGCGATGTACAGATCGACCGAGCCGCTCGAAATGAAGTCTGGGAAGATGCTGCTCACGGAGACGACCGCCAGTATGGTTCCCCCGAAAACAAGCCAGATCTTGCCCATTGCGCCGAGATAGATGCTCTTATAGACGATCTTCGGGTCGATGAAGGTGCTTTCGAACAGGGTGTGGCCGACAATGGTCACACCCTGCCCCGAAACGCCGAGGAGCGCGAACCCCGCCAGCCCCAGCATCGCCAGCAGGAGCACGATCCAGAAGATCATGCGGCTGCTGAGTTCGCGGTAGGCATCAACGAAGATGGCGAGTGTCTGCCGTATCATCGCGGGCTGGCTCCGGGAGCGGCCGTGTTTTGAACAGCGTCCATGAACAAATCCTCCAGCGACGGGCGAACCGGCTGCACGCGCCGGATCGCCATGCCACTCGCCCGGAAACGGTCGATCAGCGGCTGCACCACAGCGGCCTCGCTCGTGCCGATGCGAACGGTGGTCACGCCCGTCATGCCGACGCTCACGCCACCGGGAAGCTGGCCGTTGGCCTGCGGGATGCACGCCCAGATCGCCGGCTGCAGGGCCATGTCGCCGCAGAGTTCAATTTCGTAGTGTTCCCGGCCGGCAACCAGTTCGTTCATGCTGCCCTGCTTGGCGACTTGTCCCATGAACAGGATGGCCACCCGATCGCAGATGAGTTCAAGCTCGCTGAGGATATGGCTATTGACGAAAATGGTTTTTCCCCGCTCGCGCATGGCCATGAGCACCTGCCGGATATCGCGCCGGCCGACGGGATCGACGCCGTCCGTCGGCTCGTCCAGCAGAACCAGGTCCGGGTCGTTCATCAGCGCCTGGGCCAGGCCGATGCGCTGCATCATGCCCTTGGAATAGGTGCCGATGCGGCGCTCGGCGGCGGCGGTCATGCCCACGATCTCGATCAGTTCGCCCGCCCGCCGTTTGCGCGTTGCCCGGTCCACGTTCGACAGCGCCGCGAAGAACTCCAGCACCTGCCGGCCGCTGAGATACCTGGGAAACCGGTGGTTCTCCGGCAGATATCCCACTCGTGCCAGCGTCGGTTTGTGGCCGACCGGTGAGCCGAGGATCGTGCCCTCGGCAGTGGTGGGGCGCACGACCGTCATCATGATTTTGACGAGTGTGGATTTGCCGGCGCCGTTGGGCCCCAGCAGGCCGAAGATTTCACCGCCGCGGACGCGTATTTCCATCCCGCGCAGGGCCTCGACGCGACCCTTGTAGACCTTGCGGACGTTGCGGAGATTGATTGCCCAGTCGTTGTCGCCGGCCATTCATCACCCGTTACTTCAGTTTGAACGAGATGCCGTCTTTTTCCCACTGATCGATCAGCCGCCGGAAATCCTGGATCGTCAGCTTGAGTTCCTTCGAGGCATCGAGAAGCGTTTCGTAGACGGCCGGATCGTTGATCATCGCCCCCGCCGTGCCTTTGCCATCGTTGACCTTCCGGGTGATCTGTTCGACGTTGTCGATGACGGCGGCAAGTTGCTCGAGTCGGGCGCCCATCTTCTGCGAGGTCTTCTCAAGCTCCGCGCGGGCGGTGATAAGCACCTTGTTGCCGTTGTCGGCCAGTTCATCCAGATGCGTGTTGGCTTTCCCACTCAGCTTCTCGAGGTCCAGCCCGATCCGCCGGGCCGATTCGGACGTGGCCCGGAAGTTGTCGAGGGTGGCGGTCAGATCCTTGCGCATCTTCTCGTCGTTGAGCAGCTTGTCGGCCGACTGGAACGCTCGCGTGGCCGCTTCGAGGCTCACTTGCAGGGTCTCCAGGTTCTTCTTCACCTGCTCGAACAGCTTGGCGTCGCGGAAATCCTGGCTGAAGCGGCGGATCTCCTTGCTGGTCATGGTGAGATCATTGGCCAGATTGACGAATTCCTTCGGCATGAGGTCGACGCCGACGTATCGGGTCACGATGCGCTGGTCTTCGGCCAGTTGGCCGACCGGATCAGGTTCGCGTTCGTCGGCGGACATTACTTCCGCGGTGCCATCGGCCGGTCGGGTGGACGGGTTGCGAACCAGCAGGAGGCTGATCGAGGCACTGCCGCCGAGCAGCGTGGTGCGGATCTTGCCTTCGAGATTCGACGGCAGGGGGGGATCGGCATCGATGACGACGTGGATCAGGACGGATCGCTGGTCCGGGCTACGCTCAAGCGTCAGCACCCGGCCGACGTTCACGCCTTTGTAATAGACCGGCGAGCCTTCACTGACGCCTTCGCTGCTGATGGCCACCAACACGACGGGCATCTGTCTCTTGGCGAACAGCCGAAAGGGCGCATCGCTGAAACGAAGGATCATCCAGGCGAGCAGCACCAGTGCGACAAGCACGGTCAATCCGACCATCATGTTCCGGTTGCGTTGGGTCATGGATGTTGCCAGCAGAATAGCCGAGACAGGCGGGGAGTAAAGGGGCGACTACGCGGAGGCGAGCGGCCGATATCCGATCACTGATGACCGGTCAACGGCCGACGTCATCCAATCGTCATTAACGCTAACGACTGCGATAGTCATGGGCCTGGCAGAGATGCGGCGCAGCGCGAGGTCGCCGATGTCCAGCTCGTTTCCAACCTGCTCGCCGACCTCAAGACGCGCTTCAGCATAGTGAGTCGCTATTTCCGATCCGCGTAGCGGTCGACGGCGAGGACGATCTGTTCCTGGAGTTCCTTGGCGTGGGTGTTGGAGTAGGAGGGCAGGCCGTTCATGAGGATGGAGAAGGCGTAGCAGCTGTCGTCTTTGGCCTTGAGATAGCCGGAAAGGGCGCTGACGCCTTCGATGAAACCGGACTTGGCGTAGACCCGGTCGCGGAGGGCGATGGCCGGGCCTTTGAAGCGGTGATTGAGCGTGCCGTCGACACCGGCAACGGCGAGCGTGGAGAGGAAGAGGTCGCGGTTCTTGCCGGTGAAGTTGTAGCGCAGGACGGCGGCCAGGGCGGAAGCGGTGACCGCGTTGTTGCGGGAGAGGCCGCAGCCGTCGTCGAGGTTGCAGGCGCCCTCGGCCACGCCGATCTTGCGGAGAAAGGCGGCGGTGGCGGCGGCGCCGTTTTCCCACGATCCGCTTTTGCCGGAGGCGGCGTAGCCGGTGCGCTTGCACAAGGTCTCTGCGTAGAGGTTCTGGCTATCTTTGTTGGTGCGGGAGATGACCTGGGCCAGCGTGCTCTCGTGGCCGGCCAGGACGGCGACGACGGGGTCTTTGGCAAGGAGTTGGTTGCGGGCGTTCTTGTCGCGGCCGAAGCCGCCGCTGACGGTGATGCCCTCGGCCATGAGCGTCTCGGCGAGCACCTGGGCCGCGTAGAGCGCCGGGTCGTGGATGGCGACGGAGAGTGGTGAGGTGCTGGAGCCGAGCGCGGAGCCGCGGAGGGCGATGCGGTTGGAGTCTTTGGCACGGTCCAGGCTGACGGCATTCTGACCGCCGCCGATGCAGGTGTTGGTCACGGTGACGTAGCTGGTTGCGGGATTGGTGCGATAGCCGACGGTCTTGCCGGGGCCGTTGTAGTGGATGTAGAAATCAATCAGGCCGGTGTTGAGGTTCATGCCGGCGATCTGGCCGCAGTAGAGGGTTCCCCGGGGCCAGTTGGGGTGGACAAATTCCTGGTCGAACACAGTGTCGTCGACGAGGACGTTATGGAACCGGGTCAGATTGGCTTTCTTGAGCTTGTCGGCCCAGAGTTTGAAGGCGCTGGTGATGTCCCAGTTGGACTTGTGAAGGTGCTCCCAGTCGCCGAACATGGGGTCGCCATCGCCTACGAGGATGAGGTCTTCGCCGCGCTGGAGGAGCAGGGTCTGGAAGCGGAAGTCGGGGCCGAGAGTGTCGAGGGCCGCCGACGTGGTCAGGATCTTCATGTTGCTGGCGGGCATTAGGGGCAGGTCGGGGTTGTGGGCATAGATGAGTTTGCCGGGTTCGCCGACGGAGTCCAGACGCAGGACGACGACTCCGACGGGGTTTTTCTCGATGAGCTTGTCGCGGAGGACGGCCCCGATGTCGGCGTCGAGGTCGGCGCGGGCGAGGGGGGAGATCCAGAAGGCGGTCAGCGCGACAATGACAATGAGGAGGAGGAAATGTCTCATCCGTGAAACCTCGATAGAGACGGCAGTCCATGCCAACGAGGGATAGATTATCAGGATGCGGGCGGGAGGCAAGGGAAAAGGATTCTGTGTGAGATAGGGTTTTACGGCCATCGCTTGTTGATTGATATCGTTGATCACATTGATCTGGTGAATTCATGGCCAAAGTGATGGTGACCGATGCGGCGACTCAGCAGATACAAGGTCTGCCGGTTGCCATCGTCGATCGAGTCGCCGATGTTATCGCCCGGCTCGCGCGGTGGCCGGTAGTCTCCGGTGCCAAGCCGCTGAGATATGGCCGATAAGGTCAGTATCGCATCCGAACCGGCGACTATCGCGTTGTGTTTGAGGTATCCGGCGACACTGTCGGAGTTATTCAGGTTGGCGATCGGAAAGACGCGTACGAGGAGTGAGCCATGGCAGTAACCACCGTTTAAGATCGAGGATAAAGAACTGGACATTCTGACCCGCGAAGCGTTCGAGGAGCTTATGGAAAGAGCCGGGGTGCTGCCTCCGCTTTCCAGTTCTGATGCGGATGGCAACAGACCCGCGCTGGAAACCTGCAACATCATCATTGCCCGCAAGTTCGTTTCGCGCCGCATCAAGGCCGGACTCACCCAAAAGGAATTGGCCAGGCGCGCGGGAGTTCGTTTGGAGACCATCTGCCGCGTCGGCGGCGGCAAACAGAGGCCGAGCCGCGAGACAATCCTGCGGATTGATGCGGCTTTGAACGAGGCGGGAGCAGTGGAATAGCTTGATTGCGGGCGGCGTGCAGGAGACGCGAACCTCGGATTGGTTCGCGGTTCGGCTGCGCCGTGTCACTCCTCCGTGATCGTGTACAGCTTGTCGAGGACATCCTCAATCACTTCGCGGGGACAGGCGGCCACAAACTCCATTTCGCGGTGTCGAAAATCGATCTGGCGGACAGCGTCGGCGAGGATGACACCGGACACGGGGCCGACGCTCTTTTTATCGGGGAGCAGGCCGGTCGGGAGAAGCACCTCAAATGGCCAGCCGCGAAGGTGGCTGGTAATGCCGCAGACGACGGCCATGCCGGATTTCTTGTTGTAGGCGGCTTGGCTGATGACCAGGGCATAATGCCGGTCGGCCGGTTCGTGGCCAGCCGAGGGTGAGAAGTTCATGTGAACCAAATCGCCGCGCTTGGGAATGCAGGTACGATAGCTCACACCGTTTCCCTCCCGGCCGGGGCCAAGGAATCCCACTCACCGTGTGGGTTTGGACCTTTGGCTTGGGCGAGCAGTCGGGATAGGGAATATTTCCGGCGGCGGGTGGGGCGGATGGTCAAGGCTCCGTTGGCGGTTTCGAACTCGACCTCGGTTCCGGCCGTCAGATGAATCTGACTGGCGAGAGCCTTGGGAATACGAATGCCCAGGCTGTTTCCCCACTTCTGAACTGCGGTTGCCATACTGCGGCTCCTTGTATATACGAAGAATATACAATGATGAAGGGCGAACTTCAAGGCCAAACAGGAAACCGGCTTTGCCCAACGATCTCCGATCCGGTACAAACTGGGTCAGGCGAGTCGCTCGCATCAAAACGCTTTGTCCGTATGATGTGTAATTCCAGGTAACGCATGCAGAAACGTCCAGAGAAACCGATTCCCAAGCCGCCGGTCAAACCCCAGGCGGCCGAACCCGCGGAGATCAAGCCGGTGGCGCCGCTGGGCAAGACCAGCGACGAAGACCTGATGCGGCGCACCCAGAAGGGGGACAGGCCGGCGTTTTCGCTGCTCTATGAGCGGTACAGCGCGTCGGTGTTGTCGTACCTCTACCGGATGCTGGGCAACGTCGAGGATGTCGAGTCGATCGCGCAGGAGGTGTTCCTGCGGGCGTTCCGGTTTGCCCCGACCTATCGCTATCCGCAGAAGTTCTCCACCTGGCTTTTCACGATCACGCGGAATCTGGCCATCAACTACTCCCGCCGCCGCAAGCGCAGCCCGGTGCGGAATGTGACGGAGCTGAACCTTGAAGGCGTGGAGATCAGCGGCGATCCGTATGCGGTCGCCCACAAGGTGGTGGACACCGCCGAAAGGCAGGAGGAGATCGGCCGGATGCTCAAGGCCCTGGACGACCTGCCGACGGACCAGAAGGAAGTGATCGTCCTCGGTGTCTTCCAGGATCTGTCGTACGCGGAGATGGAAGAGATCACCGGGACCAAGGCCGTCACGTTGCGTTCACGGATGTTCCACGGGCTCAAGCGCCTGGCGCGGGTGCTGGGCGGGCCGCCTCGCGGACACGGTGACGATCTCGGAGACGTGGAGGACCCTGTGGATGACGTAGTGGACGACACCGAGAACAAGGCGGCTGAGTAGATGCGTGCGGGAGGCCGGACCATGAGCCAAATGCTGGACTTCGAGAGAGACCGGTTTCTGGAACTACTGACGGATGCGTTGCGTTGCGGACCGAAGAGCCCGCAATGGAAGGACGCCGTGGAGAAGGTGCGCTCGATGGGCGGGGCGGACGCGGATGACTACCAGTTGCTGCTGAGGGCGAGGGAAGACTTGGAAGCGGGCTTGGACTATCGTTCGATTCGCGCGGGTGCCGGGTTCACGCGAAAGGTGATGGAGCAGATCGAAAAGGAGCCTGGCGGCGGGGCGCGGCCGGCGATACCGGCCGCCAGCGCGATTGCGATTCTGGCGGCGGCCGGCATTCTGGCCGTGCTGGTCGTGGTTGCGGTCGTGCTGATGCGCCAGCCGCCGCTGGAGCCGGGGGTCGCCGAACTCCAGAACCTGACGTTTCCACGGACGGTGCTGCTGGCCGATCTGGGTATTGGCGTGCCGCCGGAACTGAAGACTTTCGGCAAGGCGCCTGTGATATCGGCGGCGGCCAAGGGGATTCGCGCGGCCGAGGCCACCGGAGCGAAGGATTTTGTCGGCGGCGGCGTGCATCTGGCCGAACCACTGACGGCGGGTGATCCGCTGGCGATCGAGGTCGGACTCAACCAGGGCAAGCCATCGGCAAACCTGGACTTGCAGGTGTTTGTGGGCGAGTCCGCGAACTTCGAAGGCCCCAAGGCGATGTCTGCCAGGGAACTGGTCGTCGATCTGCGCGAAGGTCAGTTCGCCGTGTATCGGCCCGATGGCACGATGGCCGGCTCGCTGGTGAAAGCAGCCCAGGGCCGGAACATCGTCACCCTGAAACTCGACGCCAGAAACGTGGTGATCGAGGCTAATGGAGCGACGCTCTACGCGGGGCCACACGGTCTGCCCGCGGGCGGGTTGCGCGTGCCGGGCGTGCGCTTCCTGGCGCGCGGCGGCGAGAAGAAGCTTGACGAGCTTTCAGTGTCGAAGATCCGGGTTCTGCGGCCGTAATCCCAGGCAATTATGAACAGCGCTGATCCGGCGGACATCCAGGCGGCCGAATTCCTCGGGCAGACCTACCAGCAGCTTCAGGCGGAGATCGCCAAGGTGATCGTTGGCCAGAACCGCGTGATCGAGGAACTGCTCGTGGCGGTCTTTGCCCGGGGGCACTGCCTGATGCAGGGTGTGCCGGGACTGGCCAAGACACTGCTGGTCTGGACGCTGTCACAAGCAATGGACCTGTCGTTTCGACGGATCCAGTTCACGCCCGACCTGATGCCATCAGACATCACCGGGACCGACATTCTCCAGGAAGATCCCGACAGCGGCCGGCGGCGGTTCGAGTTCCAGAAGGGCCCGATCTTCGCGAACATGATTCTCGCGGATGAGATCAACCGCACACCGCCCAAGACGCAGTCGGCGCTGCTGCAGGCGATGCAGGAGCGTCAGGTGACGGTGGGCACCCGGACGCTGGATCTGCCCGAGCCGTTTTTCGTGCTGGCGACGCAGAACCCGATCGAGCAGGAAGGCACATATCCGCTGCCCGAGGCGCAGCTTGACCGGTTCATGTTCATGGTCACGGTCAACTATCCCGAGCGCCAGGAAGAACTGGAAATGCTCAAGCGCACGACCGGCGCGGCCCGGCCGGCCGTGAACCGGGTGCTGGACGGGGCGAAGATCGCCCAGATGCAACAGCTCGTCCGGCGCGTTCCCGTGGGTGAGCATGTGTACAATTTCGCGCTGGACATCGTGCGGATGACCCGGCCCAACGAGTCCGGCGCCGGTGATTTCGTGCGTCACTGGCTGAGTTGGGGCGCGGTCCCGCGGGCGGGCCAGTACATGATCCTGGCCGGCAAGGCCAGAGCCCTGATGCAAGGGCGTCTGTTTGTGACCGTGGACGACATCGAGGCGGTCGCGCCGCCGGTGTTGCGGCATCGCATCGTGCCGAACTTCAACGCCGAGGCTGAGGGGATTTCGGTCGAACAGATTGTTGACAAGGTGATGGGCCTGGTGCCACGCGGTGGGGGCGAGAGGTTGTTGTGACGGAGGGTTCGGGGTTCAGCGGGAAGATCGGAGCGTTCGGGCATGAGGAAGCCAGGGCTGGCAGTTGTCATAGTGCTGATCGGATTGTCCGGTGCCGCGTTGGCGGCCGGAACGAGTGTCGTCGAGGAAAAGTCAGACTTCCTGATCTCATCGGAAATTGAGTTGGCACTTACCTCAGCAGAGATCATGCCATTTCGAAAATCATTCTGGCCTGAGTCTGCGGATGCCGGTATTGGGCCGCGGTCAGTTCCG
>JBEKVL010000037.1:0-16526 GCA_049514055.1 Tepidisphaeraceae bacterium
GACTTCGAGTTCGGCCTGTTTGCGACGGGTGATGTCGAGGAAGACCCCACGGATCAGCACCGGGCGGGTCCTGCCAGCGGACTCGACCCGGCCACGTGCTCCGATCCAGCGAGATTCTCCGTTGGGGGTCAGGATCCGGAACTCCGCCTCGTAATTGGCGTGAGTGGCGATGGCATTGCGCAGGGCGTGATCCACGGTCGCGCGGTCCTCGGGGTGGATTCGACCCAGAAAGCGGGCGTAATCGAGATCCTCGACGGCGGAGAAAGCGAATAACTCACGACAACCCTCACTCATCCAGAAGAAGGCCGTCTCGACGTTCCACAGCCACATCCCCAGCCTGGCCGCTTCCGCCGCGAGGTTCATACGCTCCTCGCTGGCTCGCAATTCGTCAGCGGTTCTCTCACGTTCGGCGTTCAGGAGCGCGCGGGTGACCTGGTCGGCGATGGCGCCTGCGAACGCCACCTCGCTGTCGTCCCAGACGCGCACTGCCCCAGGATGTTCGTGACAAACCACGCCAACCAGCCGCCCGCGCAGGCGCACCGCTGCGTCGAGCCTCGCGTTGACTCCCGCAGGCTTGCCGCCCGCCGGCGAGAACACGATCATCGGG
Organism: Tepidisphaeraceae bacterium; assembly: GCA_049514055.1. Classification (GTDB taxonomy): domain Bacteria; phylum Planctomycetota; class Phycisphaerae; order Tepidisphaerales; family Tepidisphaeraceae; genus JANYKD01. Next base: position 608 of record JBEKVL010000037.1, read on the forward strand.
GAACCGTGCATGGCATTCGGCACCGCGATGGCCCGGGCACTGCGCAGGGAATCCAGGTAGGCTCGAAGATCCGTGGCGGCACACACCATGCCTTTCGCGTGCATAGCGTTGCTGCCATCGAAGATGTCCGCGCAGCGCAGCCTGGCCTCCACTTCATCGACGAGCCAGACGCCGACCCGCCGGACCTCAAGAATACGTGAGGCCGTCTCGGTGATTTCTCGAAACGCCGTATCGAGGTTGCCGGAGTTCACCGCCTCGCTGACAGCCAGCGACACGAGAGCTGCAGATTGCCGCTGGCCGCGCTGCAGCTTCAAACGCGCACGGCGGTGCCGGGAATGCACCGACCACCAGGTCGAGCCGGCGCTGCTCGCAACCAGCATGGCGCCGACGCCGACTCGGAACCAAAGGGTCTGCCAGAAGAAGGGCTGCACCGTGAACGCAAGTCTGGCTCCTGTCTCATCCCACAGGGCGTCGTTGTTCGCGGCTCGAACCCGGAAAACGTAATTGCCAGGGATGAGATCGTGATAATAGAAGACACGACGATCACTCACATCCTGCCAGTCGATGTCCCCACCCTCCAACTTGACCTGGAAACGCACCTTTTCCGGTGCGCCGAGACTGAGCGCCGTGTAATGAACCTCGAGGCGACGGCTGCCTGCGGGCAGTGTCACTCGCGCGGGGAACGGGGCCGCGATGCGTAACGGAGCCGCGGCCGCCGAGCTGATCCGGCCTTCGGTGGCAGAGGACGAGGCGGCATGATAGATCAGTTCCTCGATTTGCGTCGAAGGGGGCACCTGGTTAAGCCGGAGACCCGCAGGATCGATGGCGGCCACCCCCTTGGACGTCGCGAACCAGAGTGTGCCCCTGGCATCCCGCGCGCACACAGGCTGTCGCCCGCCGGCGCACTCCATGCTGGGGAGACCGTCACTGAGATCAAAAACCTGGCAGACCAGCCGTGAAGACCTGCCATCTGCCACCGAGTTCAGGTCGCTCCGCCGCGTGCGCACTACCCCGCGATCGGACGCCATCCACAAGAACCCCGCATCGTCTTCAACGATCCCGCTGACCACCTTCACGGGAAAGCCGGATGCGGCGCCGATCCTGGACAGCCGTCCCTGTTTCCAGCGAACCAGGCCGTCGTCGAGCAACCCCATCCAGATGGCGCCCTCCGCGTCCGACTTCAGGCAGAGGACGTTGCGCATGGGGCGAGCCTCACCGTCCAGCACCTCGACGAAACGATCTCCCGCAAGCCGGAAGATTCCCTTGGCGTTGGAGATCCACAGTGTTCCCGTAGTGTCCTCCGCGAAGCAACTGGTGCCGGCAGCGGGAAGCCCCTGCTCGGCGGTGAACAGGCGGAATGTGATACCGTCGCAGACGGCGACCGCCCGGCCGCCGTTCATCCACACATGGCCGCGTGAATCCTGGAACAGGGCAGTGACATTCGCGCCGCCGCTCTGTTCGATCGGTATTCGCCGCACACCCTGCGAATCGAACAGCCAGACCCCAGCATCAAACGAACCGATCCAGGTGCGCCCCTGACGATCCACCAGGACGCTTTGGGTGTAAATGGTATCGCCCGTGTATCCCGGCAGCGGGACGCGGCTGATTCCCCCCTGATCCAGGCGGAAGGCGCCCTTGCCGTAGGTGGCTATCAGGACTCCTCCGGCAGAGTCAGGCCACACGGAACTGACGACACGTTCGAGGAGGCCGCTCTCAACACCGAAACTCCGGAAACGCCGTGGCTTGAACCGCATCAGCCCGCCACCGCTGGTGCCGGCCCACAAATTCTGCTCGCGGTCTTCAAAGAGAAACCGCATGGCGTTGTAGGACAGGCCGGTCTCGGCGGTCCAATGGCGCAGTTCTCCGGCCGGATCCACTCGCCAGAGCCCGTTGTTAAACGTGCAGATCCACACATTGCCCGCGGTGTCTTCCGACATTTGCCAGAAGCCGCCTTGGAAGCCCCGCAGCGGCGTGCGGCGTATCTCTTTTTCGCCCAGGTATTTGCGAAGCTCCGGGCCACAGAGAACCCACAGGCCGCCGTCACGGGCGCGGGCGCAACCCAACTCGTCGCGATGCACGGGCGGGAGCGCAATAGTCGAAGTCCAACGGATGCCGTCCCAGCAGCCGACGAATCTGGACTGCAGCACCCACCACCGTCCGGATTCATCCGCGTAGCCCAGATAGCCCTGACCCGACTCTCCAGGCGGGTCCGGCAGGGCGTGAAACCGGGTGCCCCTGAGCTCCATCACTCGCCCGTCAAAGGTGGTTATCAACATCTCGCCGTTTCCGCGCGACGTCATTGTCCTTGCATAATTGCCAACCCAGCCATCCTGTTCATTCAGCGTACTCCATCTTCCGCCGTCGCAGACCGCCATGCCGCGGAAAGTGCTGACCCAGAGCTTGCCGTCTCCGGTGAGGTGAAGATCCGTGATGGCGCCGCTGGGTAAGGCCGGCGTGTTGGAGGAGTCGAGCACGGTGAACTTGATTCCGTCGAAGCGTACGAGTCCGTTGAATGTGCCGAACCAGAGATATCCATCCGGGGTTTGTACCATCGCGGTCGCGGAGTTGTCCGGCAACCCGTCGTCGGTTTCCCATGAGTCGATCAGATAGGTCGGATCGGTGCGAAAGGGTGGCTTGGCAAGCGCCATGCCGGCGACGAGCAAGATGCCGCTGAGTGCCGCGAAGCCTTTCCAGCACCGGGAGAATACGCGTCGCATGGTCTGCACATTTGTAGGATAGCGCGCCGCCGACTCCGCGTAAAGATTACCCAGTTTCACACACCCCGGGAATGAAATGCGACAGTCGCGGTTGACTGAGGTAAGACTAAGGTCCAATATCCGTCATCTATCCCGAGGAGTAAATTAATCGGCGGATCATGAGCCATGACGCGCCTGCGACAATGCCCCGTGCGTATTGAGCAGGTTTGCGGATGGCCATCGAGGGCCTGGTGGTTGACGGGCTCGTGAAACTGCAACGGAGAGTAGCGTTTGGGCAAATGAGGTCGGTTGTGATTGCGGCCTTGCAACTTTGTTTGCAGCATTGCATCACGGTCGAGAGATTGTTTCTGGAGAGCACATCGTTTGAACCGGCATTGTCCGAAGACTGAAAGACTCAGTAACACCCTGGCAGGACGGAGTGTTTCGTCACTGCCTGAGTTTGTTGGTTGGGACCGGTCTGCCTCACGGCCCATCAAGGTTCCTCCACTGTATTGCTAAGCTAGCCGGATTTGTCCGGATCGGTGACTGAAAGGCATGAACTGGCTGAAAGGGCTTCTACATCTGAAACAGGAGAGTCGACCATGACGCGTACCACCAAAGACAACGTCCACAACAGTAATATCGCATACGGAAAGTCCGCGACACGCAAGTTGAGGCTTCTGAAGTCGGCGCTGGCCGCGGCTGTCGCAGGCGTTATGGGCATTGGCCCCCATGCTCAGGCGGCAACGACCGGTGATTGGATCACTACTGCCGGCGGATCTCAGACGTGGGCCACAACGACCAATTGGTTCGGTGGGTCCGTTCCCAACGCGATCGACGCAACTGCGAACCTCGCGGTGGACTTTACCGCTGCCCCGACGATAACTGCCGCTGGCCAGACTATCGGCATATTGAACATCGGTGACATCGGCAGCACCTATTACGCCACCACTCTCGCCGGCACCCTGACCCTGAGTGCGTCGACCGGCAATGCCAAGATCAACAAACTGACGGCCGCCAACAACGTGACGGACACGATCAGCGCTGCTCTGACGCTGAACAACAGCCTGGACGTGACGATTGCCGCCAACAACTCGAGTAACATTCTCACGCTCTCCGGTGCCATCAGCGGTACAGGGAAAGCCGTGAACTACATTCTCTCTGGCGCTCCGGCCAGCACCGTCGGACAGATCAACGTCAGCGGGACCAACACCTACACTGGCGGCACCACCATCGGCAACGGTCTCCGCATCAATGCGACCAATGCCGCGGCCTTTGGCTCCACTGGAACTGTCACTATTGCCAGCGGCGGCCAGACGTTCCTCAGCACGGCGGCCACCTATGCGAATCCCTTTAACATCGCGGGCATCGGCTGGACGGAATCGGCCGGTAACCTTGGTGCCATCCGTTTCGCCGCCGGCTCGGTCGTCAGCGGTGCGGTCACCCTGTCCGCCAACGCCCGCCTGACGGCTTACGGCTCCGGCGACACCGGCAGCGTCACCGGTGCCATCGGTGACGGCGGCGGCGGTTTCGGCCTGGAACTGACCGGCGCGGGTACGCTGACCATCGGCGGCACCACCTCCAACACCTACACCGGCACGACCATCGTCAATGGCACCAATGCAACCAGTACCCAGAACATCTTCATTCTCAGCAAGTCCAGCGGTTACGCCATCTCCGGTCCGGTCCAGATGGGCGGCGTCAACACCAACCAGCCCAACCTGCGTATGGGTGCGAGTAATCAGTTCGCCCCCGGCGTCGTCATGACCGGCGCCAATGCCGCGGGCAACTACGCGCGTTTCGACCTCCAGGGCACGAGCCAGACCCTTGCGGGCATCAATTGCCCCACCAACGCCCTGGTGATTCAGAATCAGGGGACCAGCGGCACTGTGGCGGCTCAGGCAACTCTGACGCTCAACGGCTCCGGCACGTATTCCTTCAGCGGCTATCTGCGCGATTATGACAGCGGCGCGCATACCTACCCGCTCAACCTCGTCTGGTCCGGCACCGGCCAACAGACGATTGCCGGCGATTACGCCAGCGGCAACCTGTACACCGGCACGACCACGGTCACCGCCGGTACGCTGGTGCGCGATCATGCCGCCATTGCCACCAATGACTACATGGCCTCGCCCACCTACGCGATCTCTTCGGGGGCAGTGTTCAGGGTGAACCAGGATTCCGGCGCGGCGAGGTTCTCAACTGTCAACAACACCGTGACCGGGGCCGGCACATTCACCAAGTCGGGCGGAGGCCAGACCTGGCTGGGCAACAACTCCGGCTCAGCCTGGACCACGTTCAACATGTCGGCGGGCGGGCTCTTCAGTGTCACCGGCGGAACGCTGAGCACCTTCAAGACGGCGACGACAAACCTTGCCAGCCTCAGCATTGCCAGCGGGGCGACGGTCAACGGCCTGGCTGTCACCAGCGGAACGAACCTCATCTACCTTGACTCGCTCACTGGCGGTGGAACCCTCGACACCACCGGGGCCGTCTGCACTTTCGGTGTCAACAACGGGGCCAGCACATTTACGGGCTCCATTACGGGGACTGGTCCGCTGGCCAAGGCCGGAACCGCCACGATGAGCCTCTCCGGCGCCGACAACTACACCGGTTCAACCACCATCAGTGGCGGCACCCTTCAACTCGTCGATCAGACCGCGTTCGCCAGCAGCAGCATCGCCAATGCCGCCACCCTGGAAGTGACGGGCTCCAATGCGTGGACGCTTCCCTCGCCCATCAGCGGCACGGGCGTGCTGAACAAGACCGGCGCCGACGCCATCACGCTCGCCGGCGCCAGCAACTACTCGGGAGCGACGACGATTGTGGCCGGCAGTCTCTACGTCAATGGCACACTCTACAATCGTGGCGCAGTGACGGTCGCCGCCGGAACCACCCTCGGCGGCAGCGGGAGCGCGGGCCTGGTGACCGTTGCCGGCGGCGGCAGCATCGAAGCCGGCCAGACCAGTGCAGGCTCCCTTGCGCTTGCCGGTCTCACCTTCAGCGGCGCCGGCACGGTCAATCTGTCGAATGTGGGCCTTGGCTCAGGCGCCTCGACCCTGCAGGTGAACGGCAGTCTGCTTGCCACCGCGACACCCGGTTCGATCGCCATCAACGTCAGCCCCAGTACGACGAACCTGCCGAGTGGGACGATCAAGCTCATCGGCCACAGCAACACCCTCAGCGCCGGTGATTTCGCAGCCTATACGCTGGGAACTATCACGCCTTCGGCCGGCCCGCGTGGCACACCGACGGTCTCGCTCGTGAACAACCCCGGCGAAATCGACCTTGTGGTCACCAGCACGCCCATTTACTGGGCCAATACCACGAATAACGGCAACTGGAACACCTACGAAAGCAACTGGCAACTCGCTGACACGACATCCACCACCTATCAGGAAGTCTATGGTACGGGCGCCTATGTTGGCGACAACGTCATCTTCCGCGACGTGGCGTCGGTACCGTCCGTAACCGTCAACGTGAGCACGTCGGTTACGCCAAGCGGCGTTACATTCAACAACAGTGCGACCGACTATACGCTTTCCAGCTATGGCTCCATCATGGGCGGCACCGGCATCGTCAAGTCCGGTAGTGGCATGCTGACGATCGCCAACACCAACAACACGTTTGCCGGTGGTTTGACCATCAACGCCGGCATTGTCAAGCTCGGTGATGCCGATCCCACCGCGCTGGGCACCAACCCGGTCGTCGTCTTCGGCCCGGGTGCGGCGGGTATCCTGCGGCTTAACGGCAATACCATCACGCTGGCCGGACTGCGCACCGACCCCGTCACACCCGGTGCGGCCGTGGTCGAAAATGCCAATGCCGTGGGAATCACTTTGACCGTCAACTCCAATGCCGATGCGACCTATGCCGGCGTCATCCAGAATGGCACGGGCGCCGGTGCCCTGAGCCTGACCAAGACCGGTGTGGGCGCATTGACGCTCGCCGGAACAGCCGCCAACACGTTCACCGGCCTGACCCTTGTTCCCAACTCGGGCTCTCCCAACCAGTACCCCCTGGTGCTTGCCAAGACCGCCGGTGTCAATGCCATCGGTGGCAACCTCCAGATCGGCAACAATACGGCCGGCTGGGCCACCGTCGCCCTCGGCTCGTCGGAGCAGATTCCGGACGCAGCCACGATCACTTTCGCCAGTTCAGCGCCCAACCTGGCCTTTTTCAAGATGGTGGGCTACAGCGAAACGGTGGCCGGGATTTCGGGCATCGGCGTGATCGAGAACACGGAGACAGAAAGCGGCGTCACGGCCAATTCGGTGTTGACGATCAACAACGCCACGGCCAATTCGTTCACCGGCTATCTGCGCGACCGGGTGAGCGGCACCAGCACCGGCACCCTGGGCCTCACCAAGACCACGGCCGGCACGCTGACGTTGACAACCATTCCCGGCGACACCACATCGATCAGCTACACCGGCCCGACAACCATCGGCGGCGGCAATGTGAAGATCGTGGATGCGACCGCATTCAACAGCCCCATCACGTTCGCCAGCGCCACCAACATCGAGTTTGTTCTGAACAGTTCGAACACGCTGACATTGGCCAAGACCATCACCGGAACCGGCACCATTGGCAGCGACGGCTCGCTCACCAAGTCTGGAACCGGCACCCTTGTTCTCGGCGCCGCCACCACCTACACGGGCACAACCACGGTCAATGGCGGAATGCTCAAGCTGGACTTCAGCAACGCCGCGGCCCCGCAGAACAGCGTCATCAGCGCCAGTTCCCCGCTGGTGCTCAACGGCAACAATGCGACGTTGGCCATCACTGGCAAAGCCTCCACCATCAACAGCCAGACATTCAACGGCGTCACGCTCAATCCCGGGATCTCCGCCATCAACGCGACCATCGGCACCGGCGGCACCATCAATCTCACTCTGGGCGCTATCACTCGCAGCCCCAATGCCTACGTCGATTTCACCCTGCCGGCAACGGGCTATATTTCGACCACCAATACCAATGATGGATCAACCGGAATTCTCGGCCCATGCTACACGGTGTCCGGTAGCGACTGGGCGACGGTCAGCGGAGGCAATATCGTTGCCTACACAGGCTACACCAACATCAACCAACTCGGCAGCACCATCGCCAATGGAACGAACAACAATGTCAAGATCACCGCGGCCGGCTCCGGGGCCAATATCGCCCTGGCCAACCCCGTCAACAGCATCACGACCATCAACTCCCTGATCCAGGCATTCACCGCCGCGCCGACGATTGACACCACCTTCAAGACCTTGCGCCTGGGCGCCAAGGGCGCGGTGCTGATTCCGAACAACAGCACGGCCGCCTCGCTGAACATCGGTTCGGCGGCCAACACCGGCTACCTGACGTCCGGCGGCGCTGACGCGACGGCGGGCCAGATCGACTTCATCAACAATTCCACCAACACCGGGGTCATTCTCAACATCTATTCGACCATCACCGACAATGGCAGCAGCGCCTACCCAGTCAATGTGCTTTACGACAGAACCAGTCCGCAATTCACAACCGCTGGGCAGTTCGTCATCTACGGCATCAACACCTACAGCGGCGGCACGATTGTCAATCCCAACGTGCGTGCCGGCGCCTACGCTACCAACGCCTATGGCACGGGACCGGTCACGGTCAACAACGGCGGCCAGGCATGGGGATACGCAACGACTTCCAACGTCATCTTCAACAACAACTTCACCATCGCGGGCCCTGGCTGGTCGGAAAGCTCCGGCCAGCTCGGTGCCCTCCGCCTGGAACAGACCAATGGCGTCTACCCGGCGGCGATCCCGGTGACGATCACGGGCAACGTGACGCTGTCCGCGAACGCCAGGATCGGGGCATCCAGCGGCACCGAAACCGGGCTGATCTCTGGCGTGATCAGTGATGGCGGCAACGGGTACAGCCTCGAGAAAACCGGCGGCAGCGCCACCCTCTACCTCACGGGCAACAATACTTATTCCGGTGGCACTCTGCTCACCGCCGGCACCCTGCAAGTCGGCATGGGCGGATCGAGTGGCACACTTGGCTCCGGCCCTGTCACCGATTCCGGCGCACTGGTCTTCGCACGATCCAACGACTCACTCGTCAGCAACGTCATTAGCGGCGCTGGCACCGTCACCAAGCTCGGTTCGGGAACGATGACCTTGACTTCCGCGGATACCTTCACGGGGGCGCTGACTGTCGGCGACGGCGGGCTTGTGTTGGACTACGCTTCAACACCGTCCGTGCTGTCGGCGGCCGGCGTGGCGGTCAACCTGGGCGGCTCGGGCGGCGGCATGCTGACGATCAAGGGAAGCAACACCGGGGTGACGGCCCAGACCATCGGCACGGTGACCCCCAACGCCGGCCACAATGCCATTGTCATCAACACCAACGGCGGCTCGGGCACGACCCTGACCGCCGGCACCGTTTCGCTGGTTAACACCGCCAACAACGCCATTGACCTCCTTGTCGATATTTCCAGCCCCGGAGCGTCATTCAAGACCACGACGGCAATTGGCAACCTCTATTCCGGCCTGATCGGCAACTATCACCGCGTTGTCGTCAGGGATGGCGCCGGCTACTACTTCGGCCAGCAGGATGCCGGTTTGAACGTGATCGCCTTCGGTAACACGAACTACGCGGCGCTGGCGAACGGCGGCGCGCTGTATCCCTATGTCGGTGATGACTCGGTTCCGCGCATGCTGGCGGGCAGCCAGACGCAGACGCTTGACACGCAGATGGAATCCCTTCGGATCGACACCACTGGCGCGGGGCAGGGGTTGACGCTCGCGGGTCCGGTGAGTTTCAACCGCGGCCTGCTGTTCGTCGGGAGCAATGACTACACCATTTCGGGCAACGCCACCGTCAGCAGCCGATACCAGGACTTGATCATTCACCAGTATGGGACAGGTGTGCTGACCCTCACCAGCCAGGTGGTGGACAACGGCGGGGCCTCCTTCATCACCAAGACCGGGCCCGGGACGCTGGTTGTGAGCGGCAACAACTTCTACACGGGTGGCAACAATATCAGTGGGGGCACGCTGCAGGTTGGCAACGCCAACGCGCTTGGTTCGATCAATGCGCCATTGACCCTCAACCAGGGCGGCACGCTTGACCTCAACGGCAACAACGTCGGCGTTGGCATCGTCAACGGCGGCAGCGCGTTCAATGGCGGCGGCATCATTGACAACACCAGTTCGACTGCGGCTTCACTGACCTTCGGCAACAACAACACCAGCAACACCATCTTCTCGGGGACCGTCCAGAACAGCAATGGCCCGCTGACGCTGAACAAGGTCGGCACCGGGTCGTTCACCTTCACCGGCAATATCACCGGCAGCGTGGCCACCAATATCAGCGGCGGCACGGTCGTCTTCGCGGGCAACAACACCAATACCGGCGCCACCACCATTAGCGGTGGCGCCGTGTTGCGGCTGTTCAGCGCCGGCGCTCTGGGTACGTCTCCGCTGGTGCTCAACAACGGCACAGTCGAAAGCTCCGGCTACTATCCAAACTTCACGCAGACGCTGGGCACCGGCCCCGGCAGCGTCAGCATTACCGGCGGCACCAGCGGCTTCAGCACCGGTGCGGTCGCCAGCAGCTATCCCGCGCTTGTCAACCTCGGTGGAACGGCGCAATGGGGCAGCGTCAATTTCAACCCGAGCATTTTCGTCCTCAACAGCACGACCGCCACCAACACGCTCGAATTCCGCAGCAACATCGACCTCAACAGCGCGGCGGCCAACCGTGTGATCAGTGCCGGCGCCAGCACCGTGACCCTCAGCGGCGTCATCAGTGACTCGGCCGGGGCGAGCGGCCAGGGCTGGTCCAAGAACGTCATGGGCACTGGCACGGGCACGCTGATCCTGGGTGGCACATCGGCCAACACCTTCCAAAGCCTGACGGTTGTTCCCAACGCCGGGTCCAGCAACTTCTACCCGCTGGTGCTGGCCAAGCCAGCCAATGTCAATGCCATTGGCGGCAACCTGCAAATTGGCATTCCCAACGGTACGGGATATGCCAATGTCAATCTGGGAGCATCGGAGCAGATTCCTGATACGGCGAGCATCTCCTTCCTCGCGCCGTCGGGTTCCTGGTGCTACTTCAAGATGTTCGGATTCAGCGAGACCGTGACCGGATTGAGCAGCCCGCTGGGGGGGGGCGTGATCGAAGTCACTGAAAGCGAGAACACGCCGACGACGAACTCCGTTCTCACTGTCGGCAGCGGGTCGGACTTCACCTACATTGGCTATATGCGAGACCGATCCAGCGGCGGCAACACCGCCACGCTGGGCCTGACCAAGGTGGGCGCGGGCGCCCAGACAATTATCGGCGTCGCCGCCGGCTCGATCGCCTACACCGGGCCAACGACCGTCAGTACCGGCAAGTTGACCGTCGTTGACGCCACCGCATTTGCCAGCGCCATCACAGACAATACCGCCGTGGAAATTGCCATGAGCGCGGCGAACGCCCTGACCCTTGCCAAAGTCATCAGCGGCACCGGCACGCTCACCAAGTCCGGGACCGGCACGCTCACCCTCAGCGGTGTCACCGAAACCTACACCGGCCAGACCAGCGTCATTGGCGGCACCCTCGCCCTCGATTTCACCGCGGCGACTTCCCCTGTCACCAACATCATCGCCTACACGGCCGGCACCAGCCCGGCGCTGGTTCTCGGCGGCGGCACGCTGACACTGACCGGCAAGGCCAGCACCACCAACAGCCAGAGCTTCAACGGCCTGGTGCTCAACGCGGGTGCCTCGGGCCTGACGGCCAACGCCAATGCCACGGCAAATCCGCTGCTCCTCAGCGTCGGCGGGATCACCCGCAACACCGGCGCCACCGTCAACTTCACACTGCCCACGACTGCCCGCTCGGCCACGAACGCCATCAGCACCACGGCGACCAACACAAATGGCATTCTCGGCGGCTATGCGACCGTCGCCAATGCCGACTGGGCGACCGTGGACGGCACGATTGCCAACACGGTCATGGCCTACACAGGCTACACAGCCATAAATGCCCTGGGTAGCACCATCGCCGATGGCGCCACCACCAATGTGAACATCAACGCCGCCGGCTCAGGCAGCAACATCGCACTGGGCGCCACGACCACGACGATCAACACCCTCAAGTACGGTGTCAGCACTGCCGCCACCATCAACACCGCGGGCGGCACACTCCGACTGGGCGCCACGGGCGGTATCCTGGTGCCATCGACCACCACCACCGCCCTGACCATCGGCACGGCCGCCGACAGTGGCGTGCTGACTGCGGGTGGCGACGCCGCCACCGCGGGCGAACTGATCGTCATCAACAACAGCGCTGCCAGTGTCACGGCCAATGCCACCATCACTGACAACGGCACCGGCAACACGGTCGCCCTGACCAAAGCGGGCACTGGCACGCTTATCGTCGCAGGCACGAACACTTATACGGGTTCGACCACCATCGGCGCCGGCACGCTTCAGGTCGGCAACGCAGGCACGACGGGCCAACTGGGCGGCGGCAGTGTGACCGACAACGGCACACTGGCCTTCAATCGCACGGACAGCATCACCGTCGCCAACAACATCAGCGGCACCGGCGCCCTGACCAAGTCTGGCGCTGGCGTGCTTACGCTCAGCGGCACTAACAGCTACACCGGTCTGACCACCATCAGTGCCGGCACGATCAAGCTGGGCAGCCCCACGGCGTTGGGTGCCACGAGTGTCTTGGCCGGTGGCAGTGGCACCGCCACGTACACCAACGCGGGCACCAGTATCACAGCCGGCGCAACGCTCGATCTCAATGGTCAGGACATCGGCAAGGAATTTGTCACGGTCAATGGCGTTGGTGTGGGCTCACTGGGTGCGATCATCAACACCGGTTCCACGGTTGCCAACATCACGGGTAACGTGACCCTGGCCAGCAACACAACTATCGGCGGCACGGGTGACCTGGGCGATATCAACATCAACAGCGTTGCCTCCGGCGCATTCACTCTGACCAAGGCCGGCAGCAAGACGCTGACCCTTGCCGGTCCCTATGACAACGGCGGCCTGATCCTCAATGTCACGGGTGGCACGGTGGTTCTGGCCAAGACCAGTCAGAGTAACGTTCACGGCGTTTCCTCCATCACCGGCATCGGCACCGGGGCCACCGTGAAGCTTGCCGGCACCGGCGGCGACCAGATCTACGACAGCGCGGCGGCCGTCACCTTGAGCGGCGGTACGCTGGATCTCAACGGCACCAGCGAGGGCATCGAAGGCCTGGCGCCAAGCACGGCTGGCAGCACGGTCCTGAATAATGCGACGGGCACTACCTCGATCCTCACGGTCGGCACGAACAACGCAAGTGCCGCGGGTACAGGTTTCGCAGGTTCGATCGTTGACAACAACAACGCCGGGACAGGGAAGATCGGCCTTACCAAGATCGGCACCGGCCAGCAGAACCTCAGCGGCAACAACACTTATAGCGGCCCGACCGCGATCACTGCCGGTTATCTCGACGCCCTGAACAGCAGTACCGCTTTCGGGAATACCTCCGGCATTACCGTCAACTCCAGCTCCACTGCCCAGATCGAAAACACCACAACCAACGTCAACATCGGGAACATCCCGATCTCGATCATCGGTACCGGCGGCGACGGCCGTGGCGCTCTCTGTTCCTGGACCGGGGCCAGCAACTCCTGGGGCGGTCCCATCACCCTCACCGGCGACGCAACCATCGGCATCGGCAGCACAGGCAACTTCACGCTTAACGGTTCGATCTCCGCCGCCAACAACCTGCCCTTCAACCTCACATACCGGATCGTCGGCAGCGGCACCATTCTCGTCAACGCGGCCAGTTCGTACCTCGGCAATACCTCGATCACCAACACCGGCGCACTGCAACTGGGCAACGCCAACGCGCTTCTCAACAGCACTTTGACCGTCAGTGTAGCCGGCGGCCTGAAGTTCTCTCCCGGAATCGGCACCTTCACTCTCGGCGGGCTGGCCGGCGGCAGCGCGTTTGCCCTGACCGACACCGCGAGCCCGACCCCGTTTCCCGTGGTGCTCAAAGTCGGCAACAACAGTTTCAGCACGACCTACAGCGGCGCGCTCAGCGGCACGGGCGGCAGCCTGATCAAGATCGGCACGGGAACCCTGACACTCAGCGGCGCCAACACCTACACCGGCGGCACAACCATCAGTGCCGGCGAGATCCTGCTCGGCAACGTCACCGCCCTCGGTACTGGAACCGTCACCCTCAACGACGCGAACACCGGCACGGCCGGCACCGCCATGCTGGGCAATGTGGCCAGCGGGACCATCGCCAACCCGGTTATCGTCACCGCCAATGGCGCCGGCACCACCATGATCGGTTCCACCGCCACGGGAACCACCGCCACCATCTTCAGCGGGAATATCTCGATAGCCAAGGACATCACGCTCTTCGGGCAGAACACGGATCGCACCACATTCACTGGTAACATCAGCGGCACGGGCAACCTCTACCTCACGTCCAACGGCACAACGATGACCGGTGGATTTGGGCGGCGCATTACGATTGACGGCAACAACTCGTTTATCGGCAACCTCTATGTGTTGCCCACGACGACCTTCCAGACCAACAGCAACACGGCGCTGCCCTCGACCACGTCCGTCAATCTGGCGGCGGCAGACTCGCTCTGGAAATTCAACAACTCGGTCAGCACCATCGATGCCCTGACGGGCCTGGGCCAGATCGGTGTACATGAATCGGTCACCGGCAACGATCTGCTGGTGGTCGGCGCCAACGGCGCCTCCAGCACCTTCGGCGGCATCATCAAGGACGGTTTCGGCGGCACGGGCAAGACCATGTCTCTGACCAAGATCGGTGCCGGCACGCTGACTCTCACGGGCAACAGCGCCTATACCGGCAAGACCGCCGTCAACGGCGGCACTCTGCGCATCAGCCAGGAGAACAACATTGGCGGTAGTCCCGCCTCATTTGTTGCCGACCAGCTCGGCATCAACGGTGCCACGCTGGAGACAATGGGCAGCATTTCGACATCGTCGAACCGCGGCGTGACCCTCGGTGCCGGCGGCGGCACCTTCAACACCGACGCCTCGACCATCCTGACGCTCCAGGGTCCGGTGACGGGCGCCGGCGCGCTCACCAAGACCGGCGCCGGCGCGCTCGTACTCAGCGCCAACAACACGTATGCCGGTTCAACGATCATCAGCGGCGGCACCCTCCAGGTCGGCAACTACGGCACAACCGGTTCGCTCGGGACGGACACGGGCCCCATCGTCAACAATGGCGCCCTGGTATTCATCCGCAGCGACAGCGTCACGCTCGCCAACGTCGTCAACGGCACCGGCTCGCTTACCCAAGCCGGAGGCGGCACACTGACCGTCGGCGGAGCCGATGCCTTCCCCGCCGGCATCAACATCACCGGCAGTGGAGGTATGGTGTTGACTAATGCCGTCACCTCCGGAACCGCAACGCTTTCAGGCTATAACTCCAGCCTCAACGTGGCCGCTGGCTCGACACTCACGGCAAGCACCGTCTCCGTACTCGGCTCGAACGGCAATCTGACCGTTAACGGCTCACTGGCCACGGCCAGCACCAGCATCGGCGGTTATGGCTCCAGGCTGACCGTCAATGGCTCCATGCCGGGCGCCGCCAGCACCATCGCCATGTCCGCTAGCACGACCTTGGGCGGAACGGGCTCGATAGCAGGATCGGTCACCATTGCCGACGGCGGCGTGCTTCAAGGCGGCGGCCTCTACGGCGGCGAACTCACCGTCGGCAACCTGACCTTCAGCAACAACGCAACTGTCAGCGTTTCTCCCAACACGACGCTCTCGACCGCCAATGTCAACGTGCTTGGCACCTTGGCCACCGGCGGCGCCGCCAACTCGATTCTCGTCAACGTCGGCCCGCTCGTGCCCACGGTGGGCGAGCATGTTCTGATCGACTACACCGGTGCGATTGGTGGCACCGGGTTCAGCGCCTTCAAGCTCAACTCGCTGCCCTCGCGCGTCACCGCCAACCTCGTCAACAACCTCGCCAACACCTCCATCGATCTGAATGTCACCTTCGCCGATTACATCATCTGGAGCGGTGGTTTCAGCAGCGAGTGGAGCACCAACACCATCACTGCTCCCAAGAACTGGATACAGAATTCCGACAAGTCGGTCACGGACTATCTCTCCGGCGATACCGTGATCTTCGACGACAGCGTCGGGACCGGCAGCAAGACAGTCGACATCTCGATGGCCCCGGTCGCACCGAGCGGT
>JBEKVL010000038.1:0-16507 GCA_049514055.1 Tepidisphaeraceae bacterium
GCAAGTTGCCGGGATGTGTGGAGGCCTGCCCGCGCCAGGCGATCATCTTCGACAAGCGGAGCAAACTGCTGGAGGTGGCGCACGACAGGATCAGGGAACATCCGGGCGTGTATGTGGACCGGGTTTACGGTGAGCACGAAATCGGCGGCACGAGCTGGGTGTATCTGTCGCGCGTGCCGTTCGAGAAGGCCGGGTTCCTGAAACTGGGACACGATGCGCCGCCGGTGCTCACGGAAGCGATTCAACACGGGGTGTTCAAGCATGGCCTTCCGCCACTGGTGCTCTACGGGGCGCTGGGCGCGCTGATGTTCATCACCAATCCGCGGCGGCGGGCGGCGGTTTGCGAGGAGACGGCCGCGGCGGAAGCCGGCGGGGATTGCGCGAAGATGGAGCTGCCGGTCATGCGCGCGAGGCAGCCGGTGCTGGCGCTGGCCGGCGGCGGAAGTTGCGCGGCGGCGGGGCTGGCCGAGGCGCCCGTGGAGACAGCGGTCGAGCATCGGCCGCACCGGGCGGGCGGCCATGCCGGGCATGATGAAGCTCGCCAAGAGCAACACCACGAGGAGCCGCAGCCGGCGGCTCGCAGCCTGCTGACGCCGGGCGTGTTCATGTTGCTGGGGCTGACCATCACCGGCCTGTTCTTCGGGCTCTACCGGTTCTTCTTCGGCCTGGGGGCCGCGACCAATCTCGATCAGCAGCACCCCTGGGGCCTGTGGATTGCGATCGACGTGGCCAGCGGCGTGGCGCTGGCGGCCGGGGGATTCACATCCGCCTTCCTGACCCACATTCTGCATCGCGAGCGCTACCACGTGGTGGCGCGGCCGGCGCTGTTGACGGCAATGCTTGGGTACACGTTTGTCTGCATCGGCTTGCAGGCGGACCTGGGGCGATACTACAACGTCTGGCACCCGATGGTCATGTGGCAGGGGAACTCGGTGTTGTTCGAGGTGGGCATCTGCGTGATGTGCTACCTCAACGTGCTGTACCTGGAGTTCGCGCCGATCTTCTTCGAGCGCATCATCAAGCAAGAAGAGCGGTTCCCGCGCCTGGCGAGGCTGGCGAGGCTGGCGAATCCGCAGTTCGAGAAGATCATGTTCCTGCTGGTGATCGCCGGCTGCACGCTCTCGTGCCTGCACCAGTCGTCGCTGGGGAACCTGATGGTGATCGCGCCCTACAAGCTCCATCCATTGTGGTGGACGCCGCTGTCGCCGCTGCTGTTCCTGATGTCGGCCATCGCGGTGGGATTCCCGATGGTGATCTGGGAGTCGCTGTTCGCGGGCTGGTCCCTGCGGCTCAGGCCGGAGATGAACGTGCTGGGTCCGCTGGCGCGGTTCATCCCGCTGACGCTCGGGACCTATCTGGCGGTCAAGATCGGCGACATGATCCACCGCGGGACGTACGTCTATCTTGGCGACGGTTCGCTGGAGAGCCGGTGCTGGATGGCCGAGATCGGGCTGGGCGTCGTCCTGCCGCTGCTGATGTTGCTCTCGCCGCGGGTGCGGCGGTCGCCGCGGCTGTTGTTTGTGGCGGTGATGCTGATCGTGCTGGGCGTGCTCTTCAACCGCATCAATGTGTTCCTGATCGGCTATCGGCCGCCGTATGCCATCCGGACTTACGTTCCGTCGACAACCGAGTTCGCGGTGACCCTCGGGCTGATCGCGTGCCTGATGCTCGTCTACCGTGTGATCGTGACTTGTCTCCCCGTCATCAGCCAGCCAAAGGTCAAGGCAGCAGTAGCATGAGCCAGCGCATCACCAGGAGTCTCGTCGGTTTCGTGGTTGTAATGGCCGGCCTCGGGGCCGCCGTTTTGGTAACTCGCATGACGATGGCGGCCCAGGCGCCGCCACTGGCGCCGGCTTCGCTGCCGACAACCATGCCGGTGACGCTCCCGGCCACGAGGCCCGAGGCCGGCGTGTGGCCCTTTGTACGCCCGGCGCCGCCCAGCCGGCCGGCGACGCAACCGGCAAACATGGGGCCGGACGTGGTGATTCTCAGGGAACTGGCGGCGTTGTATGAGCCGGTTCCTTTCGACCACAAAAGTCACGCCAAAATGGCGGAGATGTGGGACGGGTGCGTGACCTGTCACCACCGCACGCCGCAGGCGGCGACGCGGCCGGCGACGCAGCCGGCGGCCGACCCGGTGGTACATGTTCTGTCGCACCCGACCCAGGCCACGGCGGCGACGATTCCGTCGTGCAAGTCGTGCCATGCGGTGAACGCCGGCGAGGCCGACATCCGGATGCCCAGCCTCAAGGCCGCCTATCACCGGCAGTGTCTGAACTGCCATAAGGAGTGGATGCACGACAACGCCTGCGTGATCTGCCACAAATCGCGGGAGACCGTGGCGACCACCCGGGGCACGCCGACGCGCGACGACATCCTGGGGCGGATGCACCCGCCGATTCCCGAGCCGGAGACGCACGCTTACCGGATGAGATATACGCCGGCCGACGGGGCGAATGTACTCTTCCGGCACAAGGAACATACGACCGCCTTCGGCATGCGATGCACCAACTGCCACCGCAACGACAACTGCTCCCACTGCCACGATCCCAGCGGCGACAAGACCGCGCAGAAGCCCGTGCGCGTGGGCATGACCTGGGCGGAATCGCACGGGCCCTGCATGAGCTGCCACCAGCAGGACCACTGCCGGTATTGCCACTACAAGGACGGCCAGCAGCCTCCGCCGCTGTTCACGCATGCGGCCAAGAGCGGCCAGGAACTCGACAAGGACCACGAGAAGCTGGCGTGCGCCCAGTGCCATGCGCTGCTCAAGACCAGGGATCCCCCGACCTGCGGCACGGCCGGTTGCCACAAGGACGCAACCATCGCGTTCCCGGCCAAGCGACCGGGGCACTTCGCCACAACCCGGCCGATCGTGGTGGAGCAGCCGAGGTCGGCAACGACGCGGCCGCATTAGTGATGACTCGGGGCGGCAGCGTAGGGTCCGCTTTAGCGGACGCGCGATGGTGTGCCAGCGGGTCTTCGCGTCCGCTGAAGCGGACCCTGCGAAGACTGCATCGGCCGTAGCGAGTTCCTTGGTACGAGGGCGGACAAGTGCAGTGTGAGGTGCGATATGAAACCGTTTCTGATCGCGACATTCGGACTCATGGCGATGCTGGCGGTGGAATCGGCCGGCGCCGGCCCGGCCACGCGGCCGGCCAAGCCGACCACCGTCACCGAGTCATCCGGTTGCACCACGGCCGATTGCCACGGCAGCGTCAAGCAGTACAAGTTCATGCATGGACCGGTGAACAGCAACACCTGCGATGCGTGTCACAAGCTCACGGAACCGAAAACGCATGCCTTCGAAATCACGCGGCAGAAGGCCGAACTCTGCACCTTCTGCCACGAGTTCAGCACCGGCACGATGCCGGTCATCCACCAGCCGGTGCTGACGGGCCAGTGTCTGGGCTGCCACAATCCGCACGGCGGGCCGGCCCCGAGCATGATGCGCGAGCAGTCGATGGCCGATCTGTGCGGGCGGTGCCACGATCTGTCCAACATGAGCAAGCGGTTCATGCACAAACCCGTGCAGGATGGCCAGTGCGATGCCTGCCACCAGCCGCACGCGTCGAAGTATCCCAAGCTGGTCGATGCCGCCGGGGCGGACCTGTGCAATTTCTGCCACAAGAATTTCAAGACGCAGATGGCCAACGTGAAGTTCCAGCACATGGCCACCGAGAAGAGCTGCGGCGAATGCCACGACGCGCACGGCTCGGACTACCCCAAGCACATCATCGCCTCGCTGCCCGACCTTTGCCTCAGATGTCATGAGAAGGTCAAGCACGACACGGCCACGGCGGTCTACAAGCACCCGGCGGTCATGGGCGACCGCGCCTGCATGACCTGCCACACCGCCCACGGCGGCGACCTGGCCAGCCTGATGAGCGGGTTGCCGATAAAGGTCTGCATGACCTGCCACAACGAGCCGATCAAGAACGCCAGGGGCAAGGTGGTGGCGGCCGTGCCCGAGATCAACAACGCGGCCAACTTCAGGCACGGCCCCGTCCGCGACGGCCAGTGCGGCGGTTGCCACAACATCCACGGCGGCGACCGGCCGCTGCTCCTGCAACACACCAACGCGCAGGAGTTCTATCAGAAATTCTCGGAGAAGAACTACGAACTCTGCTTCTCGTGCCACGACCCGATGCTGACCCGCGACGAGCGCGAGGGCACTTACACGGGCTTCCGCAACGGCGAACTCAACCTGCACTACATCCACGTCAACGACAAGCAGCACAACCGCAACTGCGGCGTCTGCCACGGTGTTCACGCGACCAGGCAGGAACAGGACATCCGCGACTCGGTTCCTTACGGCAAGTGGCAGTTGCCAATCGAGTACAAGAAGACCGGCACCGGTGGTTCGTGCCAGACCGGCTGCCATGCCAACTGGGCCTACGACCGCGAGAACCCGGCGCCGCGTCCGCGCGAGGCCTCGCCCGCGCCCATCCGCCCCTCGGCCAGTCCCCGGGAGCCCGTGCTGGCACAGTGGTCGGGCAAGGACCTGGCCGGGGCCGAGGTGCGCATCCCCGATGCCGGAAAACCGACCGTCCTGCTGTTCCTGCGGGCCGATCAGCCGCAGAGTGAGCATGTGGCGCGGATGGCCGCCGCCGCCGTGAAGGATGCCGCCCGGGCGAAGGTGCTGGTGATCCTGAGCGGCCCGCAGGCCGGCGAGCACGCGCAGTCGCTGGTCAAGTCCAAGACGGTGGCCTGGCCGATCGTCGCCGACACGCAGTCGGCGTTGTCGGCGAAGCTCGGCGTGTTTTCCTGGCCGGCCACGCTGGTGGTCGGGAGCGATGCCAGTGTGCTGGCGCACGTGGCCGGCGCGCCGCTGTCGCTGACGGCGGATCTGGCGGGATACCTTGAATTCGCCGGTGGCCGAATCGATCGCAGCGAACTCAACCGCCAGCTTGCCAGCCGGGCCGTGGTGAGTGATGGCCCGGCGCAGCGGGCGACGTGGCACCTGCAGATGGCGACGAAGCTGCTGGCCGAAGGCAAACTGGAGGATGCCCGCTCGCTGCTCTCGGACGGGCTGAAGCTGGCGCCGGAAATGGCGGCGATGCGGATCGCGCTGGTCGATACGCTGGTGCAGCTCAAGCAGCTCAAGCCGGCCGTCGAGGTCTTGAACAAGGCGCCGGAGAACTCGCTGTTGCCCTGGCAGCAGAATCTGCTGCTGGCCAAGATCGCCATCGCCAACGGCCAGTGGCCCCAGGCAAAGCGGCTGTTGACGGGCGTGCTGAAGGAGAAGAGCGATCTGTCCGAGGCGCACTATCTGATGGGCCGGATCCATGAACACGATGGCGACTGGCAGAGCGCGGCCGGGGAGTATCGAACGGCGCGGGAGGGCAAGTAGGACCGGCGCTGCCGCCGGCAGGGCGTGGACAACGTGGTTCCCGGACGTCAATGGGCACCGGCTCTACGGGCGGGTCGCGGGGCCGCGGCGGGGTTCTTCGTGCGGCGTGGTCCTGACTTTCAACACGGCCAGTTGCCGCTTTCCGGCGCCCGCATCGTAGACCAGCTCACACGTTTGCGCATCGACAACACGTTGAGCGAAGACGCTGGGCCGGTCCTGCCGCAGATCGTTGACGCGCAGATCCAGCGTGCCAAGATTCTGGTTGGCGGCCGCGTCGATGAGTACCTGGCCGCACAACAGCCAGGCGTCCCCGCCGAGCCAGTCGAGCACGGTGGCGGTGAAGGCGCGGCTCGCTGGATCGGAAATCGGGCTGGCGGGATAGACATACTCGGCGATCTGGCGGCTATCGGCCAACCGCCAGCAGAGCAGCAGGGCGTTGTCGTTTTGCTCGAACAGCACGGCGATCTTCGAGGAGTCGGGGGAGAAAGCCATGCCGGTCGGCTTCACGGGCCATTTGGGGTCAAGGGCGCTAATCGGCAGGGTGCGCGTGGGGGTCTCCTGCGGGAGGTCGAGTTGATATTCCAGAATGACGCCGGCCACGGCGCCATCGGCATCGGCGGACCTGGTCGCGACCGCCAGGTGCATACCATTTGGGCTCAGCGCCATGGAGACGCCCGAGCGGTCATAGAGGGGAAGTGTCTTGGTCAACTGGCCGCGAATGCTGCCGCTGCCGGCTTCCCACTGCTCCAGCGACCAGGACCGATCTTCGCCCGCCCACTGGACGATGAACGCGTCGTTGGAGATGAACCCGAGCAACGACGGAGTCTCGTTGCGCCCGCGCCAGTCGATGTTGCGCAGAACCTGATTCGATGTGAACGACCAGACCTGGGCCGCCAGCCTGGGCCAGGTGACAATACGCACGAGATAGTCTCCGTTGGGGCTGATGATGTAGTGGTCTTTGGTGCTTGGTTCGTGCTTGAGGCGAACGCCGGCCTTCTGTTGCCAGTCGCCGGTGTGCCACAGCTCGATGCGGTCCTCCTCGGGACTGGTGTGCCGGAGGATCGCGGCCCAGGGTCCGGGCACGGCGGGATAGACGACATCGTCGAACGGCTCGGCCAGGGGCGAACGCACCTCCGCGACGAGCGGGGAAAGCGACTTGAGCAGAGCCGGATTGACGCGCGGGAGCGTCGTGGGTTGCGGGACGAGGGTGGTGACGGAATCATCGGGCGGTCTTTCCACCAGGGGCAGCGGGGAAGGCCTGGGCGCGATGACCGGCGGCGGGGCCTCCGGCAACCAGGCAAAGTGCCCGCCGAAGGGGCTGCCTGACAGGGGATGTTGCACATGCATGGCCTTGCCCACGGCAACAAATCCGGCGTTGAGGAAGGAGAAGACGCCGATGCACAGCCCCGTGGCGAGCACGAAAGCGACTCCGGCATATCCGAGGACGATCGGCGATTCTTCCGCGTGCAGCCGGAACAGCAGCCAGATCAGGCCCAGGCCGATGCCGAGGCCGAAGACGATTCCCGTGACGAGGTCGGCCGAATCGCCGGTGACGATCCACGGCGCGTATCCGAAAGTGAAGGGGACGATGAAGACGGCGAAGCTGCGCAGCCGATGGGCGTGGGGCAGGCCGACCTTCACGCGGGTCATTCCCATGTGCAAGCCGGCAAGGCTGACGGGGAACACGATGCCGACGTAGCCGAGAATGGCCAGGGCGGCGCGCATCGGGCCCATCCACGGCTCACGTCCGGCGGCGTGGCGCACGATGCTGGTGACGATCCAGGCGACGCACAGGACGGCCGCCAGCCAGGGTGTTGCCTGGTCCAGTTCCGATGCGAAGCGGAAGGAAAACGGCGTGTTCATGCGCAGTCCGTGCGTGCTTTCATCGGCATCGCCAATATCCACCACTTCGGTGTCGCGGCTCCTGATCGTTGCCCCGCGGCGTGTGTCCGCGGCCGCCGGCGGCCGCGTATCGGCGCCGCCGGCGGCCGCGGCCGGGGGTGGATCGGGGTCCGCACCGTCCTGCGTCGGCGCGCATACTTCCGGAACGTCAACCACTGCGCCGCAACGACGGCACTTGACCCGCCTGCCGGCGAGTTTGTCGCTGATGCGGTAACGTGCCTGGCAATTTGGACAGTCCACCATTATGTCGATCATTTGACCCTACCCCATGGTTCGTTCGATCTCGTCGTAGGAGGCCACCCCTTTGGCGACCAGTTCGTATCCGCTCTGCCGCAACGGCACGAACGGGGTGTCGCCGAACGACGCTTCGATCTCCTGCGTCGACGGCCGGCGCAGGATAACCTCGCGCATCGCCGGAGTCACGCGCAGCATTTCATAGAACGCCCGCCGTCCGCTGTAGCCCGTGCCCAGGCAGCGCGGGCATCCCCTGGGAACGAAGATCTGTTTCACACCCTCTGCCGCCGGGCCCATTTTCGCAAGCTGCTGCGGCGTGGGCGCCACGGCCGCGCGGCAGTACCGGCAGAGCTGCCTGGTGAGCCGTTGCGCCAGCACGATGTGCAGGCCCTGGGCCACCATGTACGGCTCAGCCCCGAGGTCCAGCAGCCGGAAGATCGTCCCGATGGTGTCCCGGGTGTGTACGGTTGAGAGCACCAGGTGGCCGGTGATGGCCGCCTGCATGGCGATGCGCGCCGTCTCCGTATCGCGGATCTCGCCCACCATGATGACGTCCGGATCCTGTCGCAGGACCGATCGCAGCAGGCTGGAGAAAGTCTTTTCGGCCGACTCGTCGACGGGCAACTGGGTGACGCCGTCGATCTGCACCTCGACGGGATTCTCGATGGTGACCACGTTGCGATCGACGATATTCAGGCTGCGAATCAGGGCGTAGAGCGAAGTGGTCTTGCCCGAGCCGGTCGGCCCGCAGGCGAGCACCATGCCCGATTCAAGTTCGATGGTGGCCGCCATTTCGTCCCGCATCCACGTGGGGAGCCGCAGGTCGGCAAGCCGGGTCAGGCCGGTGGCCGGGTCGAGGATGCGGACCACCAGTTTCTGGCCGAGCACCGTGGGAGCGAAGCTGATGCGATAGTCCACGCGGCGGGAGCTTTCGCCGGCCGATGCGCCCGGCACCTGCGTGGCAAAGTGGCCTTCCTGGATGACGTTCCGCTGGGCGATGTCGATGTCGCTGAGCACCTTCACCACGGCCGCGAGCTTCACGCCCAGCGTCTTGCTCAGGGCCAGGACCTCGACCATGCCGCCGTCGACGCGCACCCGGATCTGGTAGCGGTCGCTGCGCGGCTCGATGTGGATGTCGCTGGCGCGGGTGCGAAAACAGACAACCAGCAGGAGCCGCAACACGGACACCGCCGTGTGCTTGTCCTCTCCCTCGGTGCGCCCGGCCTGGATGAACTGCCCGCGGGCGTTGATGAAGGTGATCTCCTTCTCCGTGAACGTGCCGGGCAGCGCCTGTGCCATCGCCGCCAGTGTCTGCTCCGGATCGGGCAGGTCCAACGCATCGTCCGGCCGGTCCACATGAATCGGATCCTCGATGTCGGACGTTGTCCCGGAAACAGCGGAATCTGACCTGACCTCGTCAGGGCCAGCGACGACGTCCGCTTCCGTCAGTTCCTCGACTTCCTCTTCCACGGTCTCCGGCGCCAGCGCGAGCCGCGTGGTTCCGATGACCACGACGTCGCCAGGGCCGAACTTCTCCGTACGAACCGGCCGGCCGTTCAAGAGCGTGCCGTTCCGCGAGTCCAGGTCGCGAATCCGGTATCCATTGCCGGATGGTTCGATCACGCAATGGTAGCGGCTGGCCTTGGGATCGGTCAGCATGATGACGTTGTCCTCGCTGCGGCCGACCGTCAGCGGACGCTTGCCCAGCAGAACCTTCCAGTTCCGTTCGGCGCTGGAAATTTGAACATATAACGCCATGCCGATCGAATGCTCCCGTGTCGTTGGTTTCCATCCGTCGCCGCCGGTGGTTGGTGGCCCGGCGGCAAGCACGCCCCGGCAACGACCGTCCCTTCACGATAGCGCAGACGAGGCCAACGTCATCCACGCGTCATGTAATGTACCCTGCCGCAAGACGCTGGTCCAGTGCCGTCTACACGACACCTACACGACACAACACGTCGAGCGGTACAATAAGTCCGGGCATGCGGAGTTGCAGGGTTGAACGGACACGCCAGGAGAGTGGTTCATGAAACCCGCCGGGAGATGATCGGTCTTCAAGCCAACTCTCCACCGGGCGGCCCGGCCAGGGCCGCGATGAAATCGCGGTTCGTCGGCAGCCCGTCGACATGGTCGGTTCCCTCTTGCGGGGTCAGCCACAACACGTCGGCCACTTCCCTCGGGTCCGGGCGGATCTCTCCACCGGCCCATTCGGCTATCCAGCCGAACAGTTTCAACGGCGTGCTGGGCGCATCCCACACCCAGACACATTTCAGAAGCTTCACGTCGATGCCGAGTTCCTCCCGCATCTCGCGCACCGCGGCGAGTTCAGGGAGTTCGCCCAATTCGACCACGCCGCCGGGGAAACAGACCCTGCCACCGGCACGTAAGTGCCACGCCCTGCGAATCATAAGCAACCGGCCGTCTTGCCGCCGCACGGCGACGATGACCCCGTGCAACCGGCCGTCCGGCTGAATTGGCCGCGCGTTCTGCTGCTCGTGAGCCCCTGCCATCCGGCCTCCAAGATGACAAACCTATCACCATCTGCAACCACCAACAACGCTCGGTGGTAGATACTGGTGGCCGGCGACCAATGCAACCCCGCCGGAGGACTGATTATGGAGATAGGATCCATCAAACGCTGGCAATGGATTGTCATTTCAATCCTCATCGGACTGACCATTGGTTATGTGCGCAATGCCATGACGGAGGATCCGATTGGCGATTTCAGGCACCACGTCGAGCCGCGGGAACTGGAAGCCGACGCGCTCAACACGTACACGGTCGTCGGCGGAGAGAAGAAGTTCATGCTCCACGACCTGAGCGTCGAACTCCTTCCCGACACCCGCGACGCCGAGCAGAAGCCGGTGGTCGAGGTTACCCGCGACGGGAAATTCGCCACGCTCCAGGTACCCAGCCACGGTTATGTCGACGGCCAGAAGGTCAGGGTCTCGGGCAGTTCTTACACCCAATACAACGGCCAGTTCACTGTCTCCAGCGCCACCGCCAACGCTTTCCGCATCGAGGTGGGCGACAAGGCGCCCGGCAAGCCTGGCGGCAACATGGTTGTTACGGCGCCGCAGCGACTGATGTATGTTGTGAAGGGGCTTTCGCGGTCGTTTCAACCCCTGGAGCAAAAGAAGAAAAATGAGCGCGTCGTGAAGCAGTTCGTCAAGGAAGGCAAGACCGCAACGGTAACCCTGCCCAATCATGGCTACACCGCCGGCCAGTTCGTCATCCTCTACTGCCCGAAGGACAGCAAGACCCGGCAAATCAACAACACCTACGTAGTCCGCGAGGCGACCGCGGATACGTTCCGCGTGAATTTGCCGGCCGAGTTTCCCGACCAATTGGACGGCGAGCTCAAGACCTGCTTGCTCGTGCCGGGCTATGAGTTGATTCGCTCGCATGTGCTGCTGGACTACGCTCCCTACAAACCGGTTCGCCGGCTGCCAGGCCCCCCGGTGGCGTACAAGCCGTCGGTCATGCAGCGGCTCTTCGAGAAACTCCACATCAAGCAGGCCGACCCGCCGGGGTCCATCCTGGATTATCTCGCCACGGTTCAGGCCGCCAGCGGTAACCGCTTCGAGTACCGCTGGTGGACCCAGCCCAGGGTCCGCATCGCGGTGTGGACGGCCGGGAGCTTCGTCTTCTTCGGGCTGATCTTCCCGACGCTGGTGAACATCATGGTCTTCGGCACGCTTGTCCGGCCGAAGGACGAGAAGGGCACGAACCTGCGCAATGTCAAGACGGGGGCGGACAAGGCCGGCACACCCCAATCGAAGGTCACGGCGCAAGACTGGGACCAGCTCAAGGCGCTGGAGGCCGAACTGGAAAAGAAGTTGGCCGGCAACACCGTTACCGACGCCGCTGCCGTGGCGCCGGGGGACTTCGAGATGGAGCCTCTGGAAAAGGCGCCGCCGAAGCTCACCGACAAAACGGCCGATCAGGTCGTCGCGGTTCGACAGCCCCAGGAGCAGCACGACTTCGCCCGCAAGACCGGCGACTTCTATCCCGTGGAACGCGGACCTCACGCCAAGGACAAGGACCGCGCGAAGACACCCGAGAAGAAATAGACGCGTCGCTCTGGAACCACCTGCATGAGACGCAGCCTCTCGATCGTCGTGACCATGCTCGTGGCCTTCCCACTGTGGGCCCACGATCCCAAACCACTCACGCCGCTGGCCGAGGGTCCGTTCAAGCCGAACCGGGATTCCCTCAAGCAGTATCGCTGTCCCGACTTGTTCCGCGACGCCAAACTCCGCATCTGGGCCGTCTGGGGTCCGGAGTGCGTGCCCGAGCAGGGCGACTGGTACGCCCGCAACCCCTACATCCCCGGCAGCCACCAGTATGAGTATAACCTCGAGACCTGCGGCCACCCGTCCAAGTTCGGCTACAAGGACATCATCCCGCTCTGGAAGGCCGTGAACTCCGAACACCATCACAAATCCGCGGCGCCGCGGTAGACTATTTTCATGCGAACCACACAATCCCAACGCCCACTGTTTTGCGTACTCCTGCTTGTCCTCTGCGCAGCCCACGAGCCGGCCAAGCCCGCCGGGCAGGGCGTATTCGATACCACCGGCGACATCGGGAAGTGCGACCTCGCCGGCTCGACCGAGTTCAACGCCGCCAGGGAGGAGTACCGCCTCACCGGTAGCGGCGCGAACATCTGGGGCACGGAGGATGCATTCCAGTTCGCCTGCCGCAAGACCACGGGCGATTTCACGATCACCGCCGACATCGCCTTCGTCGGTGAAGGCAAGAACGCCCATCGCAAGGCCGGGCTGATGTTCCGCCAATCCCTGGCGGCCGACGCGCCCTACGCCGACGTGATGGTGCATGGCGATGGGCTGATCGCGCTGCAATACCGTCCGACAGCCGGAGCGGCCACGACTCAGGCCAAGTCCGACGTCAAAGCCCCCGTCACCGTTCAACTCCAGCGCCGGGGTAATGTCTTCACGCTGTCGGTCGCCGCCAAAGGCGAGGCGATGCGCTCCGTCAGCACCGCGACCGTCGAACTGCCCCCCGCCGGCTACCTCGGTCTGGGTGTCAGTTCGCACGATGCCGCCGTTCGCGAGGCGGCCGTGTTCTCCAATGTCTCGATCAAACCGTAGAGGCGGGGCAGCCAAGGCAGGGCCAGCGTCCTCGCTGGCCTTCCTGAATTGTGAACCGTCTGGTATTCCAAGCCAGCCGAAGTAGGGCCAGCGTCCTCGCTAGCCATTGTGAGGCGTGGACGTTCTGGAAGACCGGGCCGGCGAGGACGCTGGCCCCACTTGCAGAGCCGTCTCCGCCCAAGGCCGTCGTGAGGCACACATGAGACTGCAAACACTGGTTCTCATCGCTATCCTTGCCGCCATGTCCCTCCCGGGATCCGCCGCCGATGCCCCCGTGCAGGTCGCCGCGTACTACTTCCCCAACTGGCACCGCAAGCCCGGCGACCCGGCTGACGCTTTCGGCGAGTGGCCCAACCTTCAGCGCGCCATCCCGCGATTCCCCGGCCATCAGCAACCCAAGAAACCGTTGTGGGGTTATCTCGATGAATCCGATCTGGCCGTCATGGCTCGCAAGATTGACGCGGCCGCGGATTACGGCGTGTCATCGTTCATCTTCTGCTGGTACTACCACGCCGCCGGTCCCATGCTCGACGAGGCTTTGCGGCAGGGCTACCTGAAGGCCCCCAACCAGAAGCGCGTCCCGTTTGCGCTGATGTGGGCCAACCACGATGCGGGTAAGGATCGCCCCGGCGCGATCTTGCGCGAGGTCTTCGACAAGATGGCCGACAGCATCGTCACCGACTACTTCTCTCAGCCGAGCTACTGGCGTGTCGATGGCAGGCTCTACTTCTCGATTTACGAGATCGAGACGTTCATCAAGGGCATGGGTGGCGTGGAGAAAACCCGCGAGGCGCTGGATGATCTCCGCCGCAAGACCGCCGCGGCCGGTTTGGGCGGTGTTCACATCAACATCGTCGACTGGCAACTTCGCGATCCGAAAACCGCGCCCGACATCTGCCGCAAACTCAACGCCGACAGCAGCACCTCCTATGTCTGGATCCACCACGTCCCCCTCCGCGAGTTCCCGGCCGTCGACTACCTCACGGTCCGCGACGCCTACTTCAAGCTGTGCGATGAGCATTTCTCCAAACTCGGCATCCCGCACTTCCCCAACGTCATGGTGGGCTGGGACCCCACGCCGCGCCTCCGGCCGGACCAGAAACACACCGGTAAGGCCTACCCCGACACGCCCGTTGTCACCGGTAACACGCCGGCCCGTTTCCGCGACGCCTTGGCCGAGGCCAAAACCCGCGCCATGAGACTCCCGCCAACACAACGCATCGTCACCATCTATGCCTGGAACGAGTGGTCCGAAGGCGGCTATCTTGAGCCGGACGAGGGGCACAAGTTCGCGTATCTGGAAGCGATCCGGGAGGTGTTCGGGGCCAAGGCGCGATCGTCGACGCCGTAGGGTCCGCTTCAGCGGACGCGGAGGCGCATGGTTGCGCCAAACCGCGTCCGCTGAAGCGGACCCTACCGAACCGGAACGGGTGTTCCGCATTCGGGGCAGCGGTCGGGAGAGGCGCGGAGATCGTAGCCGCATTGCAGGCAAAGGCCCCATCGTTTCCGGTGGCGCAGACGACGGTATCGCAGGTATCGCATCGCCCACAGGCCTGGGAATATGCCACTGAGAATCGCAATGAACCAGTGGGGAACCCTCACCGTCAAATCGCGATCCAGCGACCCACCAATGAACACCCGGGCATCCACGTCAGTCTTCGCTATGCGAAAACCGATTACACGTTGCCATCCGTCTGGCTCACCGCCGCCCCTCTGCGGAAGCAGCAATTCCCAGTCGAAGGCGGAGTCGCTGGAAACGCTGATTCCCGTCCCCGGCAAATGCGTGGTGACGTGTCTTGAAATGCCGAGAAGTCCGCCATCGCTGACGAACGACATCTGCGTCCAGGCAGTTCCGGATTGGCCAGCCTTGTACCACTTCCATCTGCCGTTCATCGCCTCGGCGCGCTCGGCACTGGTCAGCACATCCATCGGCGGCGGAACGCATAGCCAATCACCCGAAATGGCGGTGTGCGTGACCTGATCGCGCAACCACCAACTCCGCGCCCACAGCACCATCGTCGCCAAACACAACACCAGCGACAGCACAGTCAGGACGTTGAACATCAACCGTTTGGTTCTTTCCTTCATGACCGCCCTCATTCCCTCAGTTGGGCTCAAATGGTAACGGGAACGCCCGCCACACGGCAAGACGGCCATCCGCGGAGGAAAAACAACTCAACATCGCGCAGTCCCGCGCGTAGCGATTGTGTGCCGTTCTCGACAATTCCGCGTAGGGTCCGCTTCAGCGGACGCGGTTTGACGTGGGCTCGCCCGACACCGCGTCCGCTGAAGCGGACCCTGCCAAAACAAGGAGATCGAAACATGACCACCCAGCACCATCCCGAGTTTGTTCTCAGCCGCCGGCATTTGCTCAACGCGGGAGTCGCGGCCATGGCGACCACTGTGCTGGCGCCGCAAATCGTCCGTGGCGCCGACGCCAACTCCAGGATCACCCTTGGCATGATCGGCTGCGGCGGCCGGGGACACTGGATCTCGGACTTCTTCCGCAACCACGGCGGATTCCAGTTCGTCGCCTGCGCCGACTACTTCCCGGACAAGGCCGCCAGTTTCGCGAAGAAGTGCGAGATCGATGCCTCACGAGTCTACACGGGACTGTCAGGCTACAAGCGGCTGCTTGAGTCTAAACTCGACGCGGTCGTCGTCGAGTCGCCCCCGTATTTCCACCCGGAACACGCGGCCGCCGGCGTCGAGGCGGGCAAGCATGTCTATGTCGCCAAGCCCATCGCGGTCGATGTGCCCGGCTGCAACACCATCGGCGACGCGGGCAAGAAGGCCACCGAGAAGAAGCTCGCCTTCCTCGTCGACTTCCAGACGCGGGCCAACCCGATCTACCGCGAGGCCGTCAAACGCGTCCACAACGGCGACATCGGCAAGATCGTCAGCGGCGAGGCCGTCTACTACTGCGATTCCACCTGGGGCAACGGCAGCTTCGATCACAGCAATGCCGAGCTCCGATTGCGCAACTGGGGCATCGACAAGCTGCTCTCGGGCGACATCATCACCGAGCAGAACATCCACGCGCTGGATGTGGCAAGCTGGCTGATCGATGAGGCCCCGGTGTCGGCCATCGGCTACTGCGGCCGCAAGGCGCGCACGGGCAACGGCGACGTCAACGACCATTTCGCGGTCATCTACAACTTCCCGGAGGTCGTGCTGAGTTTCACCTCCAAGCAGTACGGCGCCGGCTGGGACGACATCGGCGTGCGCGTCTTCGGGTCGCGCGGCACGGCCGACACGCACTATTTCGGCTCGGTCAGCATCAAGGGTCAGACGCCATATGCGGGCGGCAGCGTCGGCAACCTTTTCTCCGACGGCGTGGCGCTCAATGTGGCCGAGTTCCACACGAATATCACCACCGGCCAGTTCGCCAACCCGACCGCCGTGCAGGGCGTCCGCAGCAACCTGACGACGATCCTGGGCCGCACGGCGGCGTATAAGAAGTCGCTCGTGACGTGGGATGAGATGATGAAGACGGCGGAGAAACTGGAGTTTGACACCAAGGCGCTGAAAGCGTGACCGGGAAGAAGAGTTAAACACGAAGACACAAAGGCACGAAGCGGTGCTTGGTCGATGAGTGAGGCATGGCCATGAGGTTGGTTCTTTGTTCTTTGCAGAAAAGCATTTGCTGCCGCGAAATGCGTGGATGACCAGACAGTGCTTCGTGGCTTCGCGCCTTCGTGTTTAATCCTCCGTTCGATCGAAGAAAGGAGCATTTCCGCATGCGCTTTGTATTGGCCTGCTCCGTCTTTTTCCTTTTTCCCTTTTCCTTTTGCCTTGTCTTCGCCGCCGAACCCAGGCCCGGTGATATCGCAACCAACTCCATCGGCATGAAACTCGCCTTTATTCCGGCCGGGGAATTCGACATGGGGTCGCCGGCCGACCA
>JBEKVL010000039.1:0-16393 GCA_049514055.1 Tepidisphaeraceae bacterium
CCGACCATGCGCCCAGCGCACACGCCGAACTCGTGAAACGCCTTCTGCACAGGCCGGACGTCGTTCCGCTGACGGGCACGCTGCCGCCGGGCGATGTCCAATTCCGCGTCCTCCCCGCCGATCCGGAGGCCGCGAAAAGGCTGCGCGTCCGACCGGATGCAACGGGAGAAGGGGCGGCGCCCGACAAGAAGGCCTCGGAAGTCCTGGAGAATCTCCAGAAGTATGATGCGATTTATGAGTCGGGCTTTTCCGCCTCGGGAACTGAGATGGGAAGGGATTTGCTCAACCATGATACCGGTGCATCGCTTGACGTGACGCGCCGTTGGAAGTTGACCTGTGATGACAATCGCTTT
Organism: Tepidisphaeraceae bacterium; assembly: GCA_049514055.1. Taxonomy (GTDB): domain Bacteria; phylum Planctomycetota; class Phycisphaerae; order Tepidisphaerales; family Tepidisphaeraceae; genus JANYKD01. Next base: position 354 of record JBEKVL010000039.1, read on the forward strand.
GGATATACGGCCGACGTGACGGATCACGAAAAAACACCGGGGCGCAAGTCCATACGGACCAAGACATGGGGATACTGGGGGCAAGATCTGTCGGGACACTACTTTGAGGACACGCTCTTTGATGTGAACCGCGAAGGCAAAGAGACGGAACTGGGGAAAGATCTCCATACGTCGCTGTATGGCCCCAAGGACGCCAGGATCAATTCTTACAAGTACGTCTTTCTGTATGGCTTGGGGCGATTCTTCTCAAAGGACCTCGCCAAGATTACTCGAGTGGAAGAAACCAAGGATGGCCTTCTTGTTGTGTCCGCACTGGGAACATCTTCCAGGATCACGATGGTTCCATTCTCAAGCGGCCGATGGGAGCTTGAGATTGAGCCCGCCGCGGCTTGGATCGTGCGTAAAGCGCGATTCTACTCGGATGCCGAGCCTCAGAGCACTTGGGCGGGCGTTTGGACGGAGATGACCAATAGCGGAACCGTATGGAGTGGACCTTACTGCATTCCCAAGGAGGCCAGCATCAATTGTCAAGGTCCAATCGCGAAGACAAGTGAGACAAAGCGGCTGACGTTCGACCCAGTGGTTGGAAAGTTTGACGAGAAGCTGTACGGCGCTGTCCGCCAGGCTGTCGGCTACAACAAGGAGCCAACGCTGACAGTGTTTGATAACCGTGTTTCTCCGGAAACGGTCACCGAGCCCAATCGCCCCAGACCCGCCGCCCCGGCCGTGAATGCCGAGCCGAAAGACGGCAAGTCCCGGCCACTATTTGAGAATTGGAAATCCAGCGCACGCACCGACGGCAAGATCCCCGGTGGCCGCATTGGCGAGATGGCGGCATCTCTGAAGACGTACATGGATCTCAATCCCGGCCACGAACAGTCCGTGAAACTGGAGCCTCTGCTCAAGAAATGCGACGCCTCGCGCGACTGGACACCCGTCGAAGCCGCTGCGCTGCTCGACGAAATCGCTGCGATCACGCCGCAGGCCGAATGGGCGCTGCGCACCAATACCGAGCGGATGATTCGTCCCGGCAAGCCGCTCCCTGACGAACTGGCCAATGCGCCGTGGGGCAAGCCCGCAGAGAATGGCCTGCGTATTGCTTGGCTTCTGGAGCCGCGTACGGAGACGCAGCCGCTGGACAGCGTACTGAAGTCGCGCGTGCTCTTCCACAACACCGGCAAGGCCCCCGTCTGCTTTGCCACCGAGGACTGGATTCAGACCGGCGGGCACAAGGCAAAGGACGCCAACGGCAAGGACATCCGCGTCTGGGCGCTCAGTCGCATGGGCATCCGCCTGCGTATGAACTTCCGCCTCGCTCCGGGCGAGTATGCCGAAGTAGCAGGCCACGGCCTGGGCGTCGGTTCGCACGAAACGTCGACTGAAAAGAGCATCTACAAAGTCGGCTGCTGGATCGAGGCGAAGGAAGGCGACGCCGTGACTTTCACGCCGGGGAGTGTGCTGGTGTCGTTCCAGACCTGGCGGAACAACGAAGGCCGGAAGGACTCCGTCACCGTCTGGCGGGAAATGATCGCCGCACGCGTCATGCAGGAGAGCCCCATGCCGGCCGCCGCCGCGGATCGCGAGCAACTGCTCCGTCGGGTGACCAAGGATCTGCTGGGCACCGCGCCGACTGCCGGAGAAGTCGCGGCGTTCGTCGCCGACGACGCTCCCGATGCTCTGGCGAGACTCATCAAGGCCATGCAGACGCGCGCCGGAGCGATGCACTTTGCCGGGGAACTGTCCGGCGGCGAGACGAAGTTCCGCGTGACGCCAGCGGCGCCGAAGAAGGATGATCCGAAGCCCGGCGCACAGCTCAAACCCGCCACGGAGCAGAAGTTGAAATGGGGCGAGCCTGCGAATGGGCTGCGGATGGCGCTGGCCTGGCCGCCGTCGTTCGGCGAGCCGGGGATGGGCGCCGGACCCGAATTCCATCTCGTCGTGCAGAATGTGTCGCAGGCCGAGGTCCGGCTCACCGCGAACGATGCCGCGCCGAATCCGCGCAGCCTGATCCTGCGGAACAACCGCAGCCCGATATCGGCCATCGGAGATCCCTCGCCGATGCCCGGCGACTGGCTGCTGCAGCCGCGTCAGGTTGCTTTCCTTCGGCTGTTCCAGGCTGAAAAAATGAACGACGGGCGCACCTTCAGTGCCATCGAAGAGGAGACCGTCCGCATCTATCCGCAATACAGTGTCACGGCGGAGATGAGCATTGAGAAGGCCCCGGCGGGTGCGTGGACGGGCAAGCTCGCCACGGGAGAAACCCGCGGCTCCGTGGACGTGATTCCGCCGAAGCACAAAGACGCGCAGGCGCTTTACAAATCATGGACCACCGCCGCCCGCCGGGACGGGAAACTCCCGGGCGCGCTCATCGGGCAGCTTGCCCAGAGCGTGAAGACCTACATCAAGGGCAACCCGACGTGGGTGACGACACCGCAGCTCGAGAAGATGCTGCCGCGCTTCGACGCAGCGCACGATTGGAATGGACAGGACGCAGTGGGGCTGCTGGATGAACTGGCGGCGGTGCAGGATACGCCCATCGGGATGGCGCTCGATCATGAGAAACAGGGCATCATTCGCACGGGGACACCGCTGCTGCCGGAGTTGGCTGATGCGCCGTGGGGCGCGGCGCTGCCGAACGGCCTGCGGCACGCGTGGCTGCTGGAGCCGCGCGCGGCGGAACACCGGCTCGGCACGCCGCTGCGAGCGCGTGTACTCATCCACAACGCGGGCAAGGAACCCGTCATCTTCCGCACGCGGTCGTGGCATCAGCTCGAGCACAAGGCGACCGACGCAAAAGGCGCGGCCATCACCGTGGAATCGACCCTGCGGAATGACCGCTATCAAGTGACACGCGGGCAGCTCACGCTTTTCCGGCTCGCGCCGGATGAGTTCATCGAAGTCAACGCGCCCGGCATTGGCGTCGGTTCGGTGGGAAGGGAAGACAACTGGCAGAACATAAACGTCGGCTCGTGGGTCCAGGCCAAGGCTGGCGACGAGGTGATCGTGACCACCGGGCCACTGCCGCTAAGCGACTGGAACGAAAAGCCCGAACTCCTCGAGGGCGTGCCGCGTTGGTGGATTGACCACATCAAGGCGCGACTCTCCCGTCACCTTCCGTTCCCCGCCGATGCCGAGGCGCGGTTGCGCCTGCTCCACTGTGTGGCCATGGAGGTCCTGGGCACTTCGGTCAGCAAGGAGATGAACGACGCCTTCGTCGCCGACACCACGCCGGCCGCGCTCGATTCAGTGGCGAAACGCCTGGCGCACTTCACGGACCTCACGCCTTACACCGGCGAATTGCAGTCCGGCCCGACGAAATTCCGCGTGCTCCCGGCCGACCCCAACGCAGCGACAACGCCACATGCGGCGAACAATCCTGGCCAATATGCGCTCAGCGACGGAGCCACGCTTGTCGTCACCCGCCGCGTTGCAGGCGAGCGCATCGTGAACGAAGCCAGCATCCACTTTCATCCCCCTGAGCCAATTGCGCCCGTCTGCAAGATCGAGCTCCCCGACGGCGACAACACCTGGGCCGTTGCCTGGGTCTACGGCGGGAAGGCGCTGTGGCTGCAGCAGAAGAGCGGAATCCGCAGCTACGACTTCACCAGCCCCGCGCAGGTGAAGGAAACGACCCTCGATGCACCGGCGAGCCTCGAAACAGTGCCCAGGCCCATCCTCGACGCCCTCCATGCCGCACTCGACGTCCCCAGCGCCCCGAAGCCCGCGGCGGAACCGCCCAAGCCCCCGGCGGCAACGCCGAAATAGGAGGGCGCAGAAGCATCGTCGTCTGGCTGGAGCGTACTGGTGCCCACAGATGCGCTCAGTTCATTCTCCGTGAATGCCACAGGCACGGCCATCGTGCGCCTCGACGGCAACACGCTGCGAATCCTCAATAAGTGCTGGAAAGAACGCGGTGGCAAGGTCCAGCGGATCCTCTCCCGCCCACCTTGCTGACCGGGCCACCCGTTCGCCAAGGGACCATTTGGGACCTCCTTGGGACCCATCCGGACACCTTTTGGACCCGCCGGGGATCCGAAAATGACATCAATGGGACCCGCTCGGGACACGGTTCTTCAGACATCCTGAAACCGCTACGCGAATCGTAACCACCCGTAAACAAGACGTTTATGCCGACAGACGCCCCCATCAGGACCGCCCAATTCGACTTTTTTTCCGAAATCGCCGATCCCCCCGATCGACTCTGCTCTCTCCCAGATTAACACACTTTCCGCCCCGCGTGCGGTGTTACCGAAAGCGCGAGAATTCAACTCATTCCGGCGGGTTCTCGGCCATGTCCTGTATCGCGTCGTCGATCTCGCGCTCGTCCATCAGTCCCAGCTCTTCAAGCGCGAGCAGCGCGGCCTTTTGCTCGGCCATCTTCTTGTTCGGCCCCCAGGCGCCGGGGAAGCGCCGGCCGTCAACATCGACACAAACCTCGAAACACTTGCTGTGGTCCGGACCCTTCTCATCCAGAAGCTCGTACTGCGGCGTGGCGCCCATGAACTTCTGGGCGTGCTGCTGCAGAATGGCCTTGTAATTGTGCTGATGGGCCGATCCGGCGATGGCCTCGATCTTCTCCCCCATCGTACGCAGCACGTACTCTTTGACAACCTCAAAACCCCCGTCAAGATAGATGGCGGCCACCACCGATTCGTACACGGCCGCCGACAGCGAATTGGGAAGCGACACGCCGGAACCAACACCCTTGCCTGTAATGAGCACTTCGGTCAGGCCGGTTTCGATGGAGACTTCGGCGCAGGTCCGGCGGGAAACAACGGCCGACTTGATCTTCGTCAGTTCGCCTTCCTGGTACTGCGTGAATTTCAGGTAGAGCGCTTCGCAGATGATCAGATCGAGCACGGCGTCGCCGAGGAACTCCATGCGCTCGTTGCTGGCCAGCCGCGTATCGGCGATTGAGGCGTGGGTCAGGGACTCCTTGAGCAGGTTCAGGTTCTTGAACTCATACCCCAGAATGCGTTGGGCTTTTTCGAGTATTTCAGGCTTCACGGTTTGGACGCTCGCGTTCGACGGGTGGAAGAGGGTACTCGCCACGAACAAAGAGATGAAACTATCGCCATGATATAGGGTTGTCAATCAAGTATAACTGCTGGCGGCGCCGGCGGCGTTTCGCCGATCTAAGATAGGCGTGGCAAGCTCTATCGAGGTATGCATGAACAGGTTGTTGATGGCATTTGTGTTTGCTGCGGCTCTCACGCTGGGCGCCAACGCCGAGGCCCCGGCGCAGACGGCATTCGATCCGGCCCGGCACATGCGGCTGACGGAAGTGAAGAACGGCATGACGGGCTACGGCCTGTCGGTCTTCCAGGGGACCAGGATCGAGCGGTTCGACGTTGAGGTCGTCTCGGTACTGCGCAACTTCAATCCGAAATATGACGTGGTCCTGATCCGCTGCAAAGGGGCGAACCTCGAACACACGGGCGGCGTGGCCGGAATGAGCGGCTCTCCGGTGTTTCTCCGGGACGACAAGGGCCGCGACCGCATGATCGGCGCGTTCGCCTATGGCTGGCAGGCGGCCAAGGATCCGCTGGCCGGCGTGCAGCCGATCGAGTACATGCTGGCGATGCCGCAGCCGGTGCCCGGCAAGGAACCGGCCGGCGAACCCAAGGCCGTTGGAAAGAAGAGGGCGTTCTGGACCATCAGCGAGTCATTCGCAGCGCCGTGGAACCACAGCGCCAGCTACGCCGGCAGATCCAGTGGCGAACCGGCAAGGCGCGACCCTTCGGGTATCCAGGGCAGGCTCCGCGACGAAGCGGTAATGTCGCGCGGAGCGGTGGGCGCGTTTGATGCGTCGGGGCTGCGCCCCCTGGCAACGCCCGTCATGACCAGCGGCCTGCCGCAGTCCGTCATCGACAAGTTTGCCCCCCTGCTGCGCCAATATGGAATGATGCCCGTGCAGGCCGGCGGCGCGGGAGCGGACGCATCCGGCCGATACGGAGCCCCGGCGAAACTCGAGCCCGGATCGTCCATCGCCGTGCCCATCGTCACCGGCGACATGGACCTGACCGCGATCGGCACCGTCACCGAAGTCATCAACGACCGCGTGTTCGCCTTCGGCCATGCGTTCTCCAGCGAGGGCGACGTGTCGCTGCCGATGGGCTCGGCCTACATCCACTCGGTCATCCCGAGCCTGATTTCCAGTTTCAAACTCGGCTCGGCCACGGGCGTGCAGGGCACGCTCCAGAACGACCAGGTCGTCGGCGTGGCCGGCAAACTCGGCCCGTCGCCCAAGACAATCGCCGTGCAGATTCGCTGCCTCTACGAGGACGGCACCTCCGACCTGACCTATCGCTTCAACGTGGCCAAGCATCCGAAACTCACCGCGATGGCGGCGGGAATGGCGACGCTCGCCGCCGTCCGCTCCAACCGCGACCTCCCTCAGTTCCACACCGTGGACTACGACTTTGTGCTGGAGTTCGGCGGAGATCATTCGCTGCGCGTGAAGAACCGTTCCGTTAACAACTCGGTCGAGGAACTGCTGTCGATGATCGTGCAGACGATCCAGACCGCCCAGAACAATCCGTTCGCACGGGTCATGCCGTCGAAGATCGACGGCACCGTGCGCGTCTCCCGCGAGGTCAAGGAAGCGGAGATCGAGTCGGTCGCCATGCCCAAGGAGAAGTTCGAGCCGGGCGACACGGTAAAGCTCTTTGTCACCTACCGTCCCTTCCGCGGCAGCGAGGAAATCATGCCGCTGGAATTCGAACTGCCCAAGGACCTGCCCGAAGGCAGCTACGACTTCTCACTGCTTGACTGGCAGTCGCACGTGCAGGATGAACAGACCGCCCGGCCGTTCCGCTTCAGCGCCCAGAGCGCCGATGAAATGTTCGCCGTCCTGCGCGATGTGGCCGCCATCCGCCACGACGCCCTCTACCTGCGCCTGCTCCAGCAGAACGACGGCGTCGCCATCGGGCGAACCGCCCTGTCGCATATGCCCTCCTCCAGGCGCAAGATCATCACCGACGCGGGATTGTCCAACACGACCACATTCGTATTCAGAAATGTGCGCATCGTCCCGACCGAATACGTCATGACCGGCCAGGCACATTTCCAGATCGCCATCGAAAGGCCCGGCAAACCGGCCTCAAAGACACCCAGGCAGACCGGCCGCCCCCTCCCGGACACGCGGCCGCCGGTGACGCCCGGCCGGCCCGGCAGCGCCCCGCAACCGCCGGCGGAAATGCCGGGAGAACCTTAAACACAGGATCACTTATATGACTCACAATCTCGCCTTCGTACTCGTCTGTACCCTGGCCATCCCGGCGATCGCCGGAGGGACCTCTCACTGGAACCACTCCTCGGAAGCCGACTTCAAGCAGGCCAAGATGCGCGACGTCGTGGTGACCAGCCTCGGCGACGTCAAACTCTCCCGCGCCGTCAAGATGCTGCTGGAACAGGATCCGAAAATCGCCAGCGTCAACTGTCTCGCCGAGGCGGCCGACGGCACCATCTACGCGGGCACGGGGCCCGAAGGCGTTCTGCTGGCGCTCAAGGGCGACAGGGCCACGACACTGCTCACGCTCGAGGACGAAAACATCACGGCGCTGTTGCCCACCAGGGAAGGCGATTTGCTTATCGGCACCAGCGGCGAGAACGGCCGGGTGTTCAAACTCGAAAAAGCGGGCGGCAAGCCGAAGGAGGTGTTCAAAGCCGAGGGCGTGCAATACGTCTGGCAGCTTGTGCAGACATCCGATGGCCTGGTCTACGCCGCCACCGGCCCCAAGGACCAGCTCTACCAGATCAAGCCCGACGGATCCAGCGATGTCGTCTTTGCCTGCGACGAACATAACCTTCTTTCGATGGTTTCCGACGGCAGGGACACGCTCTATCTCGGGACCGACCCCAACGGGCTTGTCTACAGAGTCAACCGCAAGACGAAGGATTTCTTCGTCGTCTTCGATTCCGACGAACCCGAAATCAGCGCCCTCCTGCTTGACGCCAAAGGCAACCTATACGTGGCCACCTCGCAGGCCACCGACACCGACGAGCAGACCCCCGATGCCGACCAGTCCGAGAAGGGCGGCCGGCCCGAGGGAATGGACAACAACCCCGCCCTGCCTAAGCCGGTGCCGGGAAATCCACCGGCCAGACCCGACCCGAATCCCGGCGACCCCAACCCGATTCCCCGCGAGCAACTCCGCTTCATGTTCGCTGATGATGCGGATCAGCCTCAGCCCAGACTTCCCGGCGGCAAGCCGGGGCCAGGCCCGATGCCGATCAAGCCGCCCGCCGTCGCGCCGCCCCAGCCGGGTGCCAAAGTACCCAGGATTCCCAACCCGCCTGTCGGCGGCGAGCCGGTTCCCGAAGGCAACGCCATCTACCGCATCGACCCCGAAGGCTTTGTCACTGAGATCTTCCGCCAGCCCGTCATGTTCCTTTCCATGATCGAAAAGGACGGCGTGCTGATCGTCGGCACCGGCAGCGACGGCCTGGTCTACCAGATCAACCCCGCAGCCGACGAAACCAGCGTCGTGGCCAAGGTCGATCCCAAACAGGTTTCAGCAATGCTGTCGGCCAAAGATGGCCGGGTCATCCTGGGCCTGTCCAACATCGGCGGCATCGCCGCAATGACGAGCGGTTTCGCGACCGAGGGAACGCTCATCAGTCCCGTGCTGAATGCCGGGCAGATCAGCCGGTTTGGCAAGATCCGGTTGCATGGATCGCTTCCGGCGGACGCCACGCTGACGATCGCAACCCGGACTGGCAACCTCCAGGAACCATCGGAAAAGACGTGGTCGAAGTGGAGCGAGGAAATGCCGGCGGCCGAGTTCCTGCAGACGCCGTCGCCTTCCGCCCGGTTCTTCCAGTACCGCCTGACGTTCAAGAGCAAGGACGGCAGGAACACGGCCACGGTGGATAGCCTCGACGTGGCATATCTCGTGCCCAACCTGCCGCCGCAGATCAAGTCCATCAAGGTAGGCGGCGACAGCGACAAGCCCGCCGGCCCGCCTGCCAACGCCAAGCCGTTCGCCGTGGCCCAGCCGCCGGCGGAGAAGACCGACCGACACATGCTTCCAATCAGTTGGGAAGCCGCCGATCCCAACAACGACACCCTCGAGTACACCCTCTTCTATCGCCAGGGCACGACCGGACCCTGGGTGCAGCTCGCCGAGAAACTCAAGGAAACCAGCTATACCTGGGACACCCGGGCGGCCAGCGATGGGCGCTATCAGGTTCGCGTGGTCGCCTCCGACGCCAAAAGCAACCCTAAAGGCCAGGGCAAGACCGCCAGCCGGCTGAGCAACCAGTTTGTCATCGACAACACGCCACCGGTCATCGGCGACATAAAGACGACCATCGACGGCAAGAACGTGAAGATCGAAGCCAAAGTGGTTGACCGCACCGGAACCGTGGCGGCGGTGGATTATGCGGTAGATTCAAAAGACGACTGGCAGGCGGCCGACGCTTCTGATAAGATTTTCGACTCGCCCGAAGAGGGCGTCGTTTTCACGGCCGATGGGTTGTCGGCCGGGGCGCATCAAATAACGATCCGCGCCACTGACGATCACGGCAACCAGTCCTACGAGACCGTGCAGGTGAAAGTCGGCGACGAGAAACGATAGAGCAGATTTTGCGGCCGCCGCGCCGCTGTGAGCAGGAGCCAGAGCTATGCATTATCCGCACAAGGTCAGCAAGGTGAAACGAGCCCGCGCGGTCGGTTTCCGCGCCCGCATGAGGACCGCCAACGGCCGCAAGATGATCAACCGCAAGCGTCGTGCCGGCCGGCGCGTGCAGGTGGTCTGACCGTGCCGCCGGTGCCCAAAAAGTGCCGCCAGTGCCCTCACTGGCGGTTTTTGGCGCCGTCTGCGCGTCCCGGTTTCCGCCGGCGAGGGCACAGGCGATTGCCCAGGGTCTGACCCGTCCGAAACATCCCAACACCGAAAACGACTCACCGCGATCCAGTTCACTTAAGCTGTAGCCGCGATGGGTCATCGCGGTTCTTCGCCCGCCAGAGCGGCATCGATGCGCTGGGTCCGAGGGAGCCTGGCGCGGAATCGCTGAATGATCCCAGTAATTGACATGGCCGAGGTGATTTGCTGAAATAACGAGTGAGTCGCCCCGATACGCACGAGGTCCGGGTTTCTTGTCGGAGGAGTCCCTATGCCTGCGCGAACTTCGCGGGTCATGCTTGTTCTGTGTGTGCTGTTGGCATGTATGGTCAGCACGCCGACAACACGCGCCGCCGAGCAATATCCCGCCGAATTCGTGGGGACGTGGAAGTCCACGATCACCGTCAAGAACCAGTCCGTCGAGATGCTGCTGTCGCTCAAGGCGGCCGGCCAGGCCACATGTCAGCTCCGTGCCGGGGACCGGACTGTTGACAAGGACGGCACATGGGTCGTGAGCAATAACGTGTTGCGCATCGTGATTGATGGGAACGAGTTGCTCAAGGCTTCGGCGCGCCGCAAGGGCGACGAACTGATTCTCAACGATGGCCCGGGCAAGCTCGTCAGGGTGGAACCCGCCCAGGAGCCCGTTGCGCCAAGACCGCTGGCGCCGGGCGAGATTGAGGACAAGGTGGGCAAGCTGACGCTGCCGCCGGTCAAGCTTCGGAGCAACCTCATCTGCGGCTATGTCGTGAACAGTGCCGGCAAGCCGATCGCTGAAAAACTCGGCAAGGTAAAGGTCCACGCCTGGACGAGGGGCCTGCACGGCGAGGTGCATGTCACTGCCGTGCCCGATGACAATGGTTACTACGAGATGAAGGTCGAGGAGGCATCGTACAGCGTCGACGCGACACTCCGCATGATTCGCGATCAGCGGTTGTATGTGTTCGACTTGCGCCCGGTGCAGACCAGGCAGAGTCAGTGGCAGACTACCGACGGAGTGCGGATGGACTTTGTCTGGTCACTGAGTGGAGTCAGGCCGGACCATGCCGGCAATCCCCGAAACTTCTACGAGTTCTACGGCATGCATGTGAAACTGGCGCCGGCCCGGTTCGGGGCCGTCAACCCCGAAGTGGGCGGCAAGTACGTCTTTGAGCTTGTGCCGAAAGGCACGCTGGTCGATGGCAGCGAGGGCCAGCGCCTCACCCGGGAATGGAAGATAGAGAAGAAAGGCGAGGATCCGCTCGTCTACGATATTCCGATCGGAACCTACATCATCGAGGGCAGGCTGGTCGGCGCCAATGGAGGCTCCAAGCCGCTGAAGTTCAATGAAGACGGCGACGCCTGGTGGGATCGCATGGAACTGGCGCCCGCAGCCGACGGCAATGATGGCAAACTAAAGCCTCACTATCTCCGGATGGCCGAGCGCGACGTGGCTGCCAGGTAAGCCGGCGACCCGGGAATCTACCTTTGGGCATGCCTTTCACGTACAGTGGCCGCCAGCGTACAAGCACGCGCAGTCCAGACCCCATATTACCAATAATTCATTTGCGGGGGCGATTTTCATCGATTAAGCTGTCCCCTGATTCCTGCATGTGGGTAGCCACAGTATCCGTCTCAGTTCTACGGTCGGAGGCAAGAACATGCATGCTCAAATCCTGATTTCGCTGTCGGTTCGCATCGGGGCTTCTCGCCGCCAACTGTTCGGGCTTCTGGCTTTGGCACTGGCGTTGTCGCTTGGGGCGGCGTACGCCGATGCCGCGGCTCAGCCGCGCGGCAGCGAAACACGCCCACAATACACGCCGTTCGTCCAGTGCGTGCTGGAGCATTTCGACGCCTGGGACACGGGTAAGACCGACACCCTGACGGTCGGCGAAATCGACCGCCTCATGATTGATTCTCGCGTCACCGGGGATGCGGCGGCGGCACTGGCGAGCATCAAGTGGGCCGTCCGCCGTCTTCAGCGCGACGGCAAGCCCGTCCCCACCCTCAATCGCGAGCATTTTCAGGACTACAACCGCGCCTTTCTAGCCGGCGCCAAAGGCCTGCCTGCCTACGACACCCACTTCCGGGATTTCCAGGCCAGGCTCGCCGGCTTCAAACAGGATCTTCTGCCGGATCCGCCGCCGACCATCGACACCATCCACATGGGAACTCTGGCCGATTCGAGCTTCCTGGCCGCGCTGGCGGGGCTCCTCAGCCGTCAGCAGGACGCCCTCCAGCATATGGTCGAGGTGAACCCGGAGGGCGGGTTCTGGGTGACCTTCGCCGCCCGCGGGCGAATCCAGAGCCGCTGCCCCACGGACGCGGAGCGAGTCCTCCAGGCGCGCAGTCTTGACGACAGCCTGTGCATTCCGCTGATCGAGGGGGCCTTCGCCACCGTCGTCAATTCGGATTTGCCTGCTGAGAAGCGACTGGAGGAGAAGCTGGACACCATCGATCACGGCGCCACCCTCGGGGCGCCGCTGCGGCTGTTGAGCGGGCACGAAGCCACCGACCTGCGCGAGCTCCTCGATCCGAAAGAACCGGCCGAGACCGCGCTGCCCAAGCTGCGCGGCAAGCTGGCGGAAGCCCTGGCCCAGCACCGGCTGGTCACGGCGAGCATTCCCAAGATCAGCGTGCCGCCGGGGCTGCCAACATCTTTCGCCTACGCAGTGCTCGGCCTTGATCCCAACAGCGACACGGTGCGCCTCTGGTGCCCCTCCGGCCAGGACTTCCACCCCAGGGGCGACGCCGGTACGAAGAACGGCTATTCGATCTCCCACGGCCGCCTGGAAATGTCTCTGGCCGATTTCCGGACATGCTTCCGTGACCTGTGCATCGAGACGAACACCGGTATCGCCGCCAAACCCGCGGCGGACTCCAGTGCCCGCTCATCGCCCTTCGCCGACTGTGTCTTGGCGCATTTCGACGCCTGGGACGCCGATCACGACGGCGTGCTCTCATCCACAGAGATCGATCGCCTGGTTGTCGACTCGCGCATCAAGGCCGATGTGGCCGTCGCCGTCGCGGTCCTCAGGGAGTTCGTGCGCGGTCTCGAACTCGAGAAAAAGCCGCTGCCCACGTTGACGCGCGATCACTTCGTGCAGCATGCTCGAACCGTACAGGCGGGAAAGAAGGCGGAACAGCCCTACGAATCGCGCTATCGCGCCTTTCAGGCCAAGCTCGCCTCCTGCGGCCGGGAACTCCTGCCGCATCCGCTGCCCACCATTGATACCATCCACCAGGGACGGATGGGCGATTGCTATTTCGTTGCCTCACTGGGCGCGATGATCAACCGCAACCACGACGCCATCGGGACCATGATCGAGTTGAATCCCCAGGGCGGATTGCGCATCACCTTCGCCGGACACCGCCAGCCCATCCACTCCCCTATGCCGACCGACACCGAGTTGCTGCTCCAGTCCTTTACAGACGACGGCGCGCTGTGCATCCCCGCCTTGGAAGGCGCTTTTGCCACGCTGATGAGTACCCTGAACAGTTCTGCCAGCAAGAGCCCCGAGAAGCTCGACATCATCGATCATGGCGGCCAGATGGCGCTGGGCCTTCGGCTGGTCACCGGACACGACGCCGTCAATATCGCCTGGAATGCCAAAAAGAGAGATGATGCCCACGTCCGCTCGACGCTCGTGCGGGCTCTTGCGGAACATCGGCTGGTGGCGGCCGGTACCCCCGGCTCTGATCCCACATCCAGCCTGAAGCCACCCGGCATCGTCTTTCACCACGCCTACGCAGTTATCGGTTTTGACGAAAAGAAGGAGATCATTCGCATCTGGAATCCGCACGGCAGAGACTTCCACCCCAAGGGGCCGCCGGGCCTCGCCAATGGTTATCCCACCTCCCACGGCCGGTTTGAAATGCCCTTTGACGATTTCTGCGCGGTGTACACATCCCTATGCACCGAAACCACCAAGCCCTGGTCCACGACGCCGGCCAAGTAGGTCCAGACAAAAGTTCAATTTCAAAGATCCGGCTTGATGCCGGCGAGGCTGAAAACGGGAGGCTGGGGCTGAAAACGGGTCAGGGATCAATGTCAAAGTGATTGGCTTGATTTATGGAATTCTGCATGCTGTGCCTCAACCTCGATGGTACACTGGACACGACCTTCGGGTCCGGCGGCAAGGCGGTGGTGACCATGGGCAGCGGCGGCGTGAGCGCGAGCGAAATGACCCTCGATTCCTCGGGGAACATCACGCTCGTCGGCGCGGCCGACGGCAATGTGGCCATCGCCCGCTTCACGGCCTCGGGATCGCTGGATACCAGCTTCAACTGCAAAGAGGGAGGATCGCTTCACCGACCCCCGACCAAAGTGATCATCGACACCAACGGTAACGTTACAGAAACAAAGGAACCGCTACAGTGAATCGAGAGCGAGACCATGAAGCCTCGGAAACTATCAACCGCGATGTGCTATTGGATGGTCCTTGGCTACTGCCTCTGGCAACAAGGCTGTTGCGACGATTACCACACAGGCCACCCGAGGGGGCAAGCGCCATCTGACGTGCGGGTAGCCACAACAGACGTACGCCTCGTGGCGGAGCTCGGCGCCGACTTTGCCAATGCCCCGAGGCCCCTGATTGCTGTCAAGGATCGTCGGCTTTATGTGCTGAGGGATACGGTACTGACATGTGTGGACGCGGACTTGCGTGTGCCTGTGTGGGTAGTATCGACTGCGCCCACGAAGACGATGTGGCACTTTGAATATTCGATTGGACCTGTCATTACCAAGGCCGGGGTTGTTGTTGGGTTCTCAGAGGGCCCGCTAATGTGCTTCAACGATTTTGACGGCAAGAGGATCTGGGAGGTTCCGACGGAGCATCAACTCCGCCAACTGTCTGTAGCCGATGGGAAACTCTACACCGCCGAGGGAACTGTCGTCACCGAGCGCGACAGCAAGTCGGGGCGAATGCTGAGACGGTGGGATGCCAACGCCGTGGTCCGTGGCGGATTGGCATCCGGCAGCCTTTGGGCCGTCCAAGGGGTCTGTCGATCATCAGAGAGCGCAGCCCGCGAACCACGGGCCGTGAAGATTGCCGACCACATTGATGCGGAAGCTTCTCGGGCACCAGATGCTGGGGAGTTGCCCGGTGGACCGGTGACCCACATGGCGATACTCGAGCCAAACGATCTATATTGGCAAATCGTGGAGTCAACGACTGCGCGGTCACGTTGTGACCTCGTGTGCTGGAACCTAGGCGACTCGACTCTTTTTTGGACACTACCTCTGGCCGAGGTCTTTGATCGACCTGTCGGTTACGATGTTGTGCTCACACCGATAGATGATCAGTTGGTGCTTGTGGGTGGGGGATGGGGCCGAGCAATGGCATCGGTGACACTGACGGGAAACGTGCTATGGAGCCGCGATGTGTTTAAGTCGAACAAAGCTTATCGTGCGGTCATACCCGCTGCTGGGGCTGTCCTCGCCATCGGAGACGACGATAGTGTTTCGCTCATCGATCCAAAATCTGGACGCGATATTCAATCGATCCGTCCGTTTGCTTGCCGGATTCGGTTCGCGGACGTGGTGGAGAACTGCATTCTCGCGACTCTCGAAGATGGCCGTGTGTATTGCATCACGGCGCACAGATCACCGGGAAACAGGGAATAGAGCAGGACCATTCAAAGTCGGCTATATAGGCCACGAGTCCGTGTCTCTGGCAAATGAAGCCTGGGATGCCTCAATAATAGTGAACTCAGTGCCTGGCTTGGAAGCCGGGTGGTTCACTTGCAGGAGGTCATCCCCGTGGCAAAGAGCAGACCATACAGGGGACGGGAGTCAATAATAGCCAGACCATAGGGGCTGAAAGCGGGTCAGGGATCAATGTCAAAGTGATTGGCGTGTTTTATGGAATCCTGCGTGCTTCGCCTCAACTCCGACGGTACACTGGACAGCAGCTTCGGGTCCGGCGGCAAGGAGGTGGTGACCATGGGCAGTGGCGGCGTGAGCGTGAGCGAAATGACCCTCGATTCCTCGGGGAACATCACGCTCGTCGGCGCGGCCGACGGCAATGTGGCCATCGCCCGCTTCACGTCATCAGGATCGCTGGACACCAACTTCGACGGCAATGGCAAACTGACCCTCGACTTCGGCGGCACGGACTGGGCCACGGGCGCGGCCCTGGACGCCAACGGCAAGCTGGTCATCACCGGTACCAGCCAAGGCTCCTCATACAGCATCATCCTGGCCCGCGTGAA
>JBEKVL010000040.1:0-16241 GCA_049514055.1 Tepidisphaeraceae bacterium
AGAAGCTGGTGGTGGCCATGGCCAACCCGGATAACTTCCGGGCAGTAGACGACTTACGTTCTCTGATGGGCTACAACGTCGTCGTCAAAATGGGCGATGCCGACGCCATCGAGAAGCTGATCGGCAAGCTGTACCACGCCCAGGCCGAAGGCATGGGCGAAATCCTCTCCGAGCTCTCCAACGACGATGCCCTCAAGGATCTCGGCAAACGCGGCGAATCAATCGATCTTGAAACCCTCAAGGAAGCCGCCGACTCCAATCCGGTTCGTAAGCTCATTAACCTTGTGCTCTTACAGGCGATCAAGGACAAGGCGTCGGACATCCATTTCGAGCCGTTCGAGGATGAGTTCAAGATGCGATACCGCATCGACGGCATCCTGTATGAAATGATGCCGCCGCCGGCACACATCGCACCGGCCATCAGTTCCCGCCTGAAGGTCATGGCCAACCTCGATATCGCCGAACGCCGCATGCCACAGGACGGCCGCATCGAGCTGATGGTCAACAACCAGCCGATCGACCTTCGCGTGAGCGTGCTGCCGACGATGTTTGGCGAGAGCGTCGTAATGCGTGTGCTGGACAGGAGTAACGTCAGTCTCGATCTGGATAAGATCGGCATGCGCGACGACGACTTGCAGATGTTCCGCCGGCTTATTCACAAGCCCAACGGGATCATCATCGTCACCGGCCCGACCGGTTCCGGCAAGACGACGACGCTGTACTCCGCGCTACGCGAATTAAATGACATATCAAGCAAACTGATCACGGCCGAAGACCCGGTCGAATACGACATCGACGGAGTCGTCCAGTGTCAGATCAAGTCCGAGATTGAGATGACGTTCGGCAGGGTGTTGCGCTCGATGTTGCGTCAGGATCCGGACATCATTCTGGTCGGCGAAATCCGCGACAAGGAAACGGCGGAAATCGCGGTACAGGCGTCACTTACGGGCCACCTGGTCTTCAGTACGTTGCATACCAACGACGCTCCAAGTTCGATCGCCCGTCTTCTGGACCTGGGTCTGGAGCCGTTTCTGGTCACGGCGACGCTCGAAGGTATTCTGGCGCAACGACTTGTGCGGAAGATCTGCCTGAACTGCAAGGAGCCCTACGACCCGACCGACGAGCAGCTTATGGAACTGGAGCTGAAGCGAGAGGATGTCGCCGGCCGCAAATTCCTTTTTGGGCGCGGTTGCGACGCCTGCAACAACACTGGTTACAGGGGCCGCCTGGGTATCTACGAGATCATGACGCTGGATGACGACATGCGCGACAAGATCATCCAGCACGCCAGCACGCAGGTTTTGCGCGTCGAAGCCCGCAAACGCGGCATGCGCACCCTTCGACAAGGCGGCCTGCTGGCGATTTACGACGGCATCACGACGATCGAAGAAGTCGTGAGAGAGACGATTATGGAAGAAGATTGAGCGTGGGTCCGACGATCGGGAAGTTTCTGCGTGCGGCCAAGCAGCGCCACGCGGTTGCCCGGTTCCTGGTCGATGACGCGTTCTGCCTCGATGCCATTTACCTGGCTGGCTATGCGGTAGAATGCGCATCCAGGGCTCTTTTGTTGCAGCGTTACGGTTCGTCGGCATAACTCGGGTTCGATTCGAGTTCGTATCATTGATCCTTCTTCTGAAGGCCAGACGCGATCGCAGCGGGAAGAACGGGTGTTCCCGGTTCTCGAACTTCTGCCGGAACACGTTTATACACAGGTCATTATGCTTTTGCTGTTGACGTCCGCCGAAGCGGAGCCCTCGAACTTCAACCGGTCTTCCCTGTTGAATCTCGAATTCAATCAGGAGAGTCAATCCCGGCTGTGATTCGCGGGGCCGCGCACTGGACACGCCGAATAATCCTCAAGCCAGTTACAGGAGCTTAGTAATGCCAACATACGCCTATGAAGCGATGAATTCCTCGGGGCAGGAGGTCAAGGACGAGGTTGACGCGGGATCGTCGGAGGAGGCGATCAAGCTCATTCGTCAGAAGGGGTTCTTCCCGACCAAGGTCAAGGAGAAGGCCGCCAAGAAGAAGGTGGGCAAGAAGAAGGATGCCGACGGCAGCTCCGGAGCAAGAAAGCTGCCGTTCGCGATCGGCGGCGTCTCGATCAAGGCGTTGACGGCGTTCACTCGCCAGCTTTCGACGCTGCAGGACGCCGGCCTGCCGATCCTGCGGTCGCTGCAGATTCTCGAGCAGCAGCAGAAGCCGGGGCTGATGAAGGCCATCATCGGCGCGGTGGGCGAGGACGTCGAAGGCGGCTGCTCGCTGTCGGACTCGATGGCGAAGTATCCCAAGGCGTTCGACAAGCTGTATGTGAACATGGTGAATGCCGGCGAAGCGGGCGGCGTGCTGGACCTGATCCTGGCCCGTCTGGCCGACTTCATGGAAAAGGCCCAAAAGCTGAAGAAGAAGGTCGTCGGCGCGATGATCTACCCGTCGGTGGTCATCCTGATCGCCGTGGGCATCGTGTCCATGATCATGATCTTCGTGGTGCCGAAGTTCGAGAAGATTTTCGCGGACTTCAAGGTCGAGCTGCCGGACGTGACCAAACTCCTGGTGAACGCCTCGCGATTCCTGGCGGCGGGCGGCTGGATGGTGATCCTGTTCACCCCGGTCGCCTTCTTCCTGCTGCTGAAGCTGGCGAAGATGAGCGAAGGCGGCCGCTATGCCGTGGACGTGATCAAGATGAAGATCCCCATTCTGGGCACGATTGTCGGGAAGGGGACCGTCGCCCGCTTCACGCGAACGCTGGGCACGCTGATCTCGGCCGGCGTGCCGATTCTGGACGCCATCAACATCACGAAGGAGACCTGCGGCAATGAAGTCTTTGCGCGGGCGCTGGTGAAGGTCCACGACGCGATCCGCGAAGGCGAAAGCATGGCCGAGCCGCTGCGGGCGACCAAGGTCTGCGACTCGATCGTGGTGAACATGGTGGACGTCGGCGAGGAAACGGGCGACCTGGACAAGATGCTGATGAAGGTGGCCGACAACTACGACAACGACGTGGACGTGCTGGTCGGTTCGCTGATCAGCATTCTGGAGCCGGTCATGGTCGTGGTGCTGGGCCTGATCGTCGGGTTCATCGTCATCGCGTTGTTCATGCCGATGATCGCGTTGATCGGAGCGGTGTCGGGTTCGGGTAAGAAGTAGGCTGGGACGACGACATTGTCTCCTTCGGCAAGGTTGCGCCGTGATGCCAAGGCTGCGTGCAACCATTTTCCCGGAAACGGCATCTTGACCGCCAACCGTCATCCTGAGCGTACTCGCCAAGGATCCGACCATGGAGTCCAGAACCAGATGCTTCGCGAGTACACTCAGCATGACAACTGCCGTAATAGCAGCGGTTTACAGCGTATCCGGGTTTCTGGTTACGCCGCGGGGGTACACCGCGCCTTCACGGTGATCGAGATGCTCTCGACGGTTGCCCTGCTGGTGATTCTGCTCGGGCTCATGGTGTCGCTGGCTCGCAACGTGCGGCACCGGTCGTCCGAGAAATTCACGCGCCAGGTGCTGGCGAAGCTGGACAACGCGGCCAGGCGGTACGCCGCGCTGGAAGACGAACTTGCCCGGCAGATTCCTCCGCTGATCGGCCGGGGCGAAACGGGCACGGACGAGCAGTTGATCCGGCGGCATGCGCTGGAGAACAGCCAGGCGTTTGTGCGGGTTTTCCGCCAGGAGACGGGCGGAGCGGTGTTTGCCGAGTTGCCGCTGTCGGTTTACGATGAATCAACGATCCGCGATGCCTGGGGCACGCCGATCGTGTACATGGCGCCCGGAGCGGCGAACATCGGCATGGCGCCGCAACGGCGGGCGTTTTTCCTGTCGGCCGGGCCGGATCGGACTTTTACGACGCTGCTGGATAATCTGTACAGCTATGAGCGCGAATGGGAGAAGTGAGAGAATGGCGCAGGGTCCGCATCAGCGGACGCGAGATGGACGGCGACGGCCGCGTCCGCTGAAGCGGACCCTGCGAAGTGGATGGACAACGCGAATACTGGTAATGAGATGCGAATGAAACAGAGAAAAACCTCGTTCCGGCAGGCATTTACGCTGATCGAACTGCTAATCACCATCGGGATCATCCTCGTGCTGGCCGGCATTTTGCTTCCGGCCGTGTCTTACATTCGCCAGTCCGGATATGCCACGGCAACGAGCGCGCAGATCCATGCTTTGGAATCCGCCATCAATGCCTACTATGCCACCTTTCGCGCCTATCCCGGCCCATTGCCGGATACGGCGATCGGGCAGCCCAATGCCGCCTCTGGAATCATCGGCAACGTTACGGGAACTGAGAACCTCTTCCTGGGCCTGTGTGGCGGCATCAACGCCAATGGGCAGTACGATCCAACGCTGATCGGCTCAGGGCCATTCAAGACCGACCCGGTCACGGGGACTTCAAAGCACCTCAAGCCTTTCTACGACAATTGGGTCACTGAAATCGTTAACACGCGGGACGTCACCTATGCCAAGGACTATCGTTTTCGAGAGGCGCCCCCGGGGGGCGGCGTGGGGCAGGCCGACGACAGCAATATTCCGGAGTTTATGGATCGGTATCCCGATAGCATGCCGCTGCTGTACATGCGGGCCCGAGTGGGCGCTCCGGGAGTGGCCGATGTCAGCACACCCTTTCAGTATCAGTACGGCGCATATCAGGTGAACGGCTACACGGCGGCCAGAGGCCGCAAGCTTTGCCTGAGCGGATCCACGGGTGTCCCACCGCAGCACGGCCTGGGTCCCAACCCGAACACCGACGGCAGTATTCGCACATTCACCCTCTACGACTACCTCCAGGATCCCGCTTCGGTTTCCGATCCAACCAACACTCCCAGACCGAATTACCCCAACGGCGCCTGCCGCGCCCGGGACACCTACGTAATCATAAGTGCCGGAGCGGATCGTATTTATGGAACACAGGATGATATTACCTCATTCGGAAGCGTCGTACGTAATTAGCCCCAGGCGGCAGCGTGCGGGTTTCACACTCACTGAGATGATCGTGGTCATCGGCATCCTGACGCTGCTGATTTCGCTGCTCATCGGTGCCGTCATGTTTGCGCAGAGACGGGCCGAGGGAACCCGGATCAGGGCCGACATGCAGACCATTGCCATGGCGCTGGAGCAGTATCGCGCGGATTTCGGGAAATATCCCATGCGCGCATCAGGGGATGGACACATTCTGGCCTGGGCTCTGATCGGTCCCGGCCCGGCGACCGAAGACGGTGTCGACGGCCCTGGTTTTCGCGCGGTCGCCGGCGGTAAGATCTACCCTTCGTACCTTCAGGCATCGTTCTCCGTCGTCAGGAATTCGACGGTGGCGGGGGACTGGAACCTGATCGACTTCCAGGGCCACCCCATCGAGTACTATCCCAAGCGAGGCGACTACGGTCTGGGGGCCGGCGGGCAACTTGTGGGTAATTCCTTCAGCGGCCAATTCCGGTACGAAGTCACTGATGGCAGCATTCCCCTTGCGGTGCTCCAGTCGCGCCTGGGAGACTGGAACAAGAACAACGTGATTGATCGGACGGCCACCCCGCCCGAGGAGTTGAAGTTCGGCGGGCCGTTCTTCCTGGCCAGCCCGGGTAGCAACGGCGCCTGGGAGGATATCAACAATCCCGATCCCAGTAAGAGAGATTCCGACGATATTTTCTATGAACTGGACGCAAGATAGTTTTGCCGGCCGCGGGGATCCGGCCGGGCGTGGGCTGGACATTCCGTATAATTGGCCAGATACCTAACAATGGGAGGTTTGTGTTGTGACTAACCGACGCGCCATGACGTTGATTGAGCTGCTGGTCGTCATCGGCATCATCACGCTGCTGATCTCGCTGGTTGTGATTGGTTACGCGATTTATGGAACCAGCGCGGAGATGAAGGCGACTCGCACGCGTCTCGCAGTCCTGCGGAACATGACCGACGCCCTGGCCGCCACGAAGTCCTCCAATCCGGATGTGTTTGACGATTTCTTCTACTCCAACCCGATGGGTGGGACGCCGACGTGGAGAGTCACGCTCCAGGGCAGTAATCCGGGAACGAATCCGTCGATCACTGCGGCCAGCCGCGCGGAATTGGAGGCGCGAACCGTCGTGCTGATGCATCGTCTGGCGGCGATACCGGCCAACCGTACCGCGATCAGCAATCTGCCGGTGGACCAGAAGTCGATGCCCGCAGGGAATGGCTATATTGCGAATCCGACGGTGCCGCTCGTGCTGGATCCCTGGGGTAAGGTGATGGTTTACGTTCCGCGAGAAGGAATAACCGGTCTGTCGGGAAAGGCCGCCGGGAAGCGGCTGACGAGTGCGGGACTGATCAACCTGACTGACAACCTGCCCGCCAACGCCCACGGGTTCTGGATCTCCAGCGGCTACGACATGGACCTGACCACCGGCGATGACAACATCAATTCGTTTGAGGATTGACGCAGCGAAAGAGGCATCGAATGGCTGTGGAAAAGAACAAGATCGCGAGAATGACAGACAGGAATGCCTGTTCTGCCGGAATAAGGACGACAGACAGGAACGTCTGTCCTACTGGAATGGGGGCGACAGACAGGAACGTCTGTCCTACGGGCTTCACGCTGGTTGAACTGCTGGTCGTCCTGGTGATTCTGGTCATATTGCTGGCCGTGTCGGCGCCGATGCTGCGCATGTTCACGGGAAAGCGGAGCATCCAGGCGGCCCAGAACCAGGTTGTCGCCGCCCTGGAGACCGCGCGGTCGCAGGCGATCACGATGCGAGAGATACGCGGCGTGTTGTTCGTGCTTGATATGCAGCAGGTCGTGGATCCGAAGACAGGGCAGTTCGTTACAGACTCGAGGGGGCTAATCACCTACGCGCCGACCGGGCGCATTAAGGCCATCATGGTCCGGGCCTCGGGACCAAAGCAACCTGATGCGGCCTGGCTTGAGATGTACGGCGTGGAGGTTTTTCTCGACGGAGCAGGCATGGACCCGATCACGCTGCCGGCGGGCGTGATGTTGCAGACCATCGACAATTGTTCGCTCAGTGGCACCGTACGGCAGGATGACAACTATATCGGCTTTAATAGGTTCAAGATCGGCGCAGGCGACATAACAATTCCCGTCGGCGGCGTGATTCTGTTCGACGCCGATGGGCGGCTGGCGACGATGCGGTATAGTTTCCGCCTGGGTTACGATCCCGGGGCCGCGTATCGTCGCAGCGAGCTCGGCGACATCCTCTTTCCGAGTCTGCCGATCGACCCGAACCGTAACTACGACCAGGGGTTCCCGGGAAGTGTTCTCGGGCAAGACGCCAATCCATTGATGGCGCCGTATTCCAATGTGGGGTTGGTGCTTTGCGACCGCGACGAGTTCGACGCCATCGGCACGCTCTCGGATCCACAGTTCAGCACAAGCAGCAACGTGCCCGCGGGTGAGAAGGTTCCTTTGGCGGCCGACGAATACGTGAACACCAAAGCGCCGAATCATCCATGGGGTAACGAGGAGCAGTGGCTCGATGAACACGCCGTGCCGATCCTCATCAACCGCGTCACGGGTGCCGTGATCAAGGGAGAGTAGCATGATCCAGACCCCAAACACCTTCCGTCGCGGCTTCACATTTGCGGAGATCCTCTTCGCGGTGATGATTCTGGGGATCGGTTTCATCATGATCGCCGGGGTTTTTCCCGTTGCCCTGCAACAGGCACAACTCACCCGCGCCGACGCGGCCTCCGCTTCGGTTTCCGAGGCGGCAACGCGATGGCTTATCAATAATAACAATGTGTTGCATGCGGAAGATTTTCCGACCCCCAGCGGCGATTTCTTCGGCCCGCCGCAGTTCACGTCCGTCCATCCCCCGGACAACCTGTCGACCTGGGAGCATCTGCGCGGCAACCTCATCGTCAAATCCGATCCGCGCTATGCCTGGATTCCCGTTGTCTTTCGCGAGCAGAACGCCTCTCAAGCAGTTCTGTTTGTATTCGTTTGTGAGTCCCAACTCGATGCTTCCTTCATCGCCGCCGATGTGACCGCCACGGCGTCCAATATGGGTACGCTCTACCCCCGCACCGTTACCGTGATCAAGCTCGTCAAAGCCAGTCCCACCTCCGGCCAGTTGGCCGACCGGATCACCTTCCAGCAGAATGGGCCTTCCCTCAGCATGCTGGTGCCTGGGGCGTTTGTGGTCGTGAAGCGGACGGACAGGTCGCTCCCCAGTGTCTACCGGCTGGGCAACCCTGTGAGCCCGGCCGACCCCACCCTATGGGAATTGACGCCCGGATACGATCTGGCCGGCGATCCCACGATAAATAATACCAGCGGTCTGACCGGCAATCTCACCGCCTATGTGCTCGGCCGGCGAAATATCAACAACCTGGACGCGAATTCGTTCACCGGGCCGGCACAGGATATCGGGCTCTATCAGACCACGGTTCACCTCACCAGCGAGACTGCAAGAGAGTAATCCCATGGCTTTTCGATTCCAATCCTCACGCCTGGTCCGGGCCTTCACGCTCATCGAGCTGATGCTCTCGCTGTTGCTGGTGCTGATGCTGATGATCGGCGTCAACCAGATATTCAAGATGAGCGGCGACGTGGTGGGCGTCGGGATGTTCATGGGCGACAATGCCGCCAACCAGCGGGCCATCGGCGACAGCATGCGCCGCGACGCCGGCGGCTGGATGAAGGATTCGCCGTTCTTCGTGATCCACTGTGAACAGATCACTCTTCCCGATGGCTCGACGGCCCGTCGCGACTATTTCAGCTTCTTCGCCAATGGCCGCTCCCGGCGGCAGACGGCCAATGACGGCTCCTACAGTTCCAGCACGACGGCCAACGAGGCGTTCATCTGGTACGGTCACCTCGACCCTGGGTCGCATTATTTCCCGGATCCCATCCTTGGCCAGGACCCCATCCACGACACCATCGGCCGCATGGCGATTCTGCTTTCCCCGCGGAATTCAACCACGCAGTTGACCGTTGCCAACGCCGCCTTCCCGCAGAATTCGCCGGTGGGGACGCAGGAAGATTACCTTCAAAAGTCCGGCACATTCTTAAGTCCCATCTGCCGATCCAGTTCGTCGACGACCTTCAACACCTCGCGCCAATGGACCATCGAGCAAAGCCGCTATGATCTGGCCGACATAAGTGCCGATGCCCTGCGGCGCGAGATCGCAGGCTTTCTCGATCTCAACCAAAACTACACGCCGACAACGGGCAATCTCAACAACGGCAGCATCGACTACCGTTTCCAGGGGATAAGCCAGCTTCCCCGGCCCATCACCAGCGAACTGGCCGCCCGCAATGCTCCGATCATGCTGGCCAACTGCAGCCAGATGATTGTGGATTTCGCGGAGGACTTCGCGGACCAGACAAATCCCACAAGCCCCGATTACACGAAGCAGGATGGTGTCGTTGATTTCGTGCCGGGGACGGCCGGCAGCCTGACGGCTCCGCGGGCGACGCAATGGTATGGCCCGAACCGCAACAACGCGTACGATGTCAAGCCCGTCCCACTGACGCTGCCCCAGGCCGTGGCGAACCGATTCAGAACGACCTCGAACAGTAGTCTGCCGGTCACTTACATCTGGCTGAACAGCGCCCCGAAGCTGGTGCGAGTGCTGGTGAAGATGGAAGATCCGGCCAACCGCATTCCGGATGGGGTCTGGTTTGAGTATATCCTTGGGCCGCAGTAGCGGAATGCGGAATGCAGAGTTTGGAATTTGAAAACTTGAGATTTGAGATCTGGAATTTCAGATCCGCGATATTGAAGGCCAGGAACGAATATGAAACAGCCCCGAAGAATAGGTTCTGCCGGACGCACGACGGCCGGGCGGCGCAAGGCATCCGTGATGATCCTGGTGGTGGCGTTGCTGGCCCTGCTGGCGTTGCTCGGTATTGCCTGGCTCTCGACGGCCCGGTCGCAGCGGGCGATGTCGCAGCAGGGGGTCTACAGCGCCGGGGCCGATCAGGTTCTTAATGGCGCGGTCGATGTCACCGTGGGCGCAATCGCGGACGCCATTCGTGGCCATGACACGGGCACCACCAATACCTCGACCTATCGCCGGGCGAGTTATGGCGGGCAGACTTCCAGCTACCTCAACGCCGACTTCCACGGCACGTATTGGGACGATCCGACGAGCAACCACGAGATTGCCGCGGGGAATCAGTACATCGCGTCGCGCGTGCCGCTCGTGTCCGGATCCGGATCCAGCGCCACCATCTACTGGCCGGCGATATCGGCGCCGCTGGCTTCGCCAAAAGCGAACAATCCGACGGTGGATCAGGCACAGAGGTGTTTTGAGTCACCTTGGGGTGGGGGCACGTACAATACGCGGATCAGCCAACCAGACAATGCCGGCAGTTTCATTCAGCCCACATTCGTTCAGATCAACGAAGGTTCCGGGAGCGGCCCGTTACGTTCCTATCCAGCGCTGCGAGTCGGCAATACGACATACCTCGCCGCCGACACTACGGGCAGCGGCATCGCCGATGCGGGATTGAGTCGGCTTATGCAGATTGGAGACATCACCTACTACGTCGCCTATCGCGCCCTGGACAACAATTCGGCGATCAATGTCAGCACGGCCTGGAAACCCTTTGAGATTGACCCGACCAACCCGGGCAACCCAACTGCGACATCGGTGGATGCCAGCTACAGTCCGATCGGGAACTTCTTTCCGAGCAATATCAATCTGTTCGCACTGCTGATGGAGAAACCGGCCGGATCCAACAAATTCCGCACGGTTGACCAGCAGATGAATGTGTTCAACAGTTTGCGGCTCAGCAACTTCGTCACGCTGCCGCTGACGACGATGGTGGATGACAACAACGGGAATGCCGGCACGTTCTATTCGCCGTATGAAGCGTTCTGGATGCAGCTTGGACGTAGGGTGGACTATCCCGGACGCATCACCGGAACGACCTTCTACAGCGCGGTCAGTGCCGGCGAGACCGCACGTGTTACTTCCGGCTCCGTGCTGGCGCCCTACGGCGACATGATCATGCTCGAGGCGGGGAATACGACCGCCAAGGTCGATTCCGCGCTCTTTGAGACTCTCTGTATTGGCCCGACGGCTCCGTACAACTGGCCGCGCTATTCGACAGCGTCGGGAATGCCGGACGACACGTATGTCAATCGCTGGTTTTACCAGAACTTCGACTATTCGCAATCGGGCGTGGGTTACTCGGCGTTGGACCAGACAACACTGAAATGGACCGACTTTTTCGGCTTCTCTCGCCGCCCGCTACTGGTGGCCCGGAACGGTGTCTCGCAGGGTGTTCCGTCGGTGCCGGAGAGCGGGTCGTATCCACTGGCGCCCAAGGATCCGAACAAACCGAACAACTGTCCCACGCCGGGCGATATGCCGACCAAGGCATCGCTGAACACGGCCGATTTCTACGAACTGTGGCGGGCGTATTTCATGGTGATGGCCGGCGATCCCAGCGCGACCGTCGACACGACTCCGTTCGCCAGCATCGCCACTGCGGCGGACAACACGCTTTACCGGGGGCAGAAGTTCCAGGCCAATGGCAAGCCAGACCTCACCGAGCAGAGTCTGTACCGGATGTTCCGCAACAGCGCGCGCACCAATCAGGTTGCCGGAGGGGCCGGACTGCTGACTCCGGCGGCGATGGTGCAACTTCGCTCGGCACTGGCGGCCATCAATACGATTTCGCTTCGCGACGGAAGCCCAAGTGCATATACCAACAATGACACGATCAGCGTGAATCTTACCAGCGGACAGACCGTGCAGCTCTATGGCATCAAGCCGCAGGTGTTCATCACCGAGGTCTATGCCGAGAACGACTGGGTCAGCGACCCCCAGTCGAAGGGCGCCAACCCCAACGGGTATGTGGCGATCGAGTTGCAGAACCCCTGTACCCGAGAGGTGGACGTCAGCGGCTGGAAGATCGCGGCGTTGGATCGCAGCACCATGACCTTTGCGCCTATTTACACATTTGGCAATATGTTGGTGACGCGGCGCCCCGCGAGCGGCGACGCGCTCCACGCCGACCAGAACCTGATCGTCATCGAAAACTACAATCAGGCGGGAACGCCAACCAGCAAGGGAGCGAAGTACCGCCCGCAGGTTGTCGGGCAGGATCCCCTCCCATTGCTCACCGGCCAGGCACTCCCGATCTACGTGGACAACCTCAGCGACGTGCTTGGTAAAGAACTGGTTATTCTCCGGCCTCCGCCGGGGGGCAGCGGGGCCGACCTTTCCGCCTGGATTCCGGTCGATTCGTTCGACTTCACGACGTTCAAGACCAGGGCGAAGCTGGAACAGGAAGCTCTGCCGGTGGGGTCCGGCAATTGGACCGAAATTTTCGCGATACCCGCCGACACCACAAAACAGTTGCTCAGGTCGCAAGTCACGCTCTGGCACTATGCCCGGAATTGCAGAAACACAGAACCGTTCAAGTGTGTCTATCCCGGCCGCTACTGCGTCACCTCCACCGCCGTCAACTCCAACTCGCCGGCCCAGCAGGGGACGCGCACCTTTACGTGGAATACGATTACCTACGCCCCTCCGCAGGCCCCGGCGCCCACGGATCCGACCACGCTCACATATCAGCCGGCCACTCCTGGCAGCAGGAACGCCGACCCGCTGGACAGCAGTCTGGATCAAACTGTGAACGATCGGAGCACTGTGCATCCCACTGCCCCAAGCGTGGACACCAGCCTCGGTTTTCAGTCTGTTTCCACGTATCGGGACAGCGAGTTCACGATCCAGTGGGGCGGTCAGGACGTGCCCGGACCCGGCGGCAAAGATGCCACTTGGTATAGCTATCAGAGCAAGCATCCTTACGGCGGCTTCGCCCGGAATCTGGATGCGCTGCATGTGCCGTTCATCGGGGCGTATGTCATCAAGGGTGCTGGCGGCATCGTCGCAGTGAACGCCGTGACCATGGATGCCGTGGCGGCCGAAGATACCGATCCACAGGACGATCCCTCGCAGATTCAGACCCTGACTGTCTCCGGGAGCAACTTCAAGATCGGGGAGAACATCGGGCGCTTCGTGCCCGTGCGAGCTGTTGTGGCCAACGATTTCGATGCCAATACCCCGCTGGGGTGGCGTTATCGCTGGGCGATGAAGATGCCGGATTATCTCACCGTGCAGGCGCCGTGGGGCGATCATCTGCCCGATGCGCCGTACGAGTATAATACCAGCGCGGCGGCCACGCCCAACACGATCGCCGGCCGCGCGGCCGCCAATACCGATGCCGAGCGCTCCGTTCCAGTGCAGGGGCTGGTGAACATCAACACGGCGCCGGTGGCCGTGCTGGCGGCGGTGCCGTTCCTGAACTGGTTGCGCGACACCAGCATCAGTCCGCCTTATCAGCAGTGGCTCAAGGATTCGGAGCCCGACGAGCGCCTGATTCCGCTGGACGATTCCAAGACGAAGATCAAGCTTCCGACATCGAGTCCCATCTACAACCGGTCGGTATTCACCACCGGCCTCAGCAATCTCGATGTGGCCGAGTACATCGTCTACTATCGTGACGTGGATGATGGCACGGGCAGGCCGCATGGGCCGTTCCGCTCGATCTGGGACCTCTACCAGGTCACGGCGCCTGACTCGACTGGCGCTCGCTACCCACTGTTCTACAGCCTGACCAAGGCCATCCTCGTCGCCCGCGGAACGAACGGCCCTGGAACAGGCGATGGGAACATCTCGCCCTATCTCAATTCGAACACATTATCCGGCAATGGTGTCCACGATGACTTTCAGGAACAATTCGTGATGTTGAACCGGGTCAGCAACCTGATCACCACCCGGTCGGATTCCTTCACTGTGTATCTTCTCGTGCAGGGTTGGCGCAATGCGGGCACCCTCAATCCGGAACTCGTCTCGCAGCAGCGCATCGGTTTTGTGGTGGACCGGTCGGCCGTGACGCGGACCCAGCATGATCCGAAGATCACGGTGTTCCCGTTGAAGTGACATGAATCGTGGCCGTCTGTTGTTGGGGCTGGCCACATTTCCAGAAGCGAGCGGGCATCGAGTGAGGCCCGCTTGCTTTGTTTGTGCAGCCGCGATCGGCGATCGCGGAGGGGCGGCAGGCCGGCGAAGACCGCGATGGACCATCGCGGCTACAGGGCGCGGAAGAACGCGAAGCTGGCGGTGTGGCCGTGGATGAAATTGCGGCCGCCGACGGGGCCGAACTCGCCGGCGGCAAAGAAGCCGGCGACCGGGGTTTGCGGGAGCACCTTCTGCGAGGTGGCGATGTCGTGGCTGGGCTGCTCGAACATGCGCGAGCCCCGGCCGTTGCAGGAGAAGAGCAGTCCGCCGGCGGGGGGGCGCTGGCGTTGCGGCAGCAGCAGGCCGGTCATGTCCTCGTCGGCGGTGATGGCGTCGCGCACGTGGAACTGCACGGTCTGGCCGGTGCGGACGTAGTCGGTGATGGCGATGGCGCCGTTGGAGCGGTTGACGCGCATGACGCCGCGGACGAGGAAGTCGCCGCGGCCGAATTTTTCGCGGTATTCGTCGATGACCCGGCCGACGAAGAGGCCGTTTTCCAGGAGTTTCTGTTCGGCCGGGGTGAGGTCGACGAGGACTTCCTGGGCGACCTCCATGGCCGGTCGGCCGCCGAGTTGCTCGATGACGTTGTCCTTGCCGCGGGTGATGACATAGGTGTTGCCGATGGGGCGGCAGCCCTGGGAGACGACGGTCTGGGCATCGAGTGGTCCGGAGAGGGTGAGGCCGACCAGGCCGTCGCTGAAGACGCTGCCGTCGAGGATGAGTCGGTTTTGTCCGGGTTCGCTGGCCGACGACGCCATGCCGCCGACGATGGGCAGTCCGGGGAGCGCCTGGTCGATGCCGTTGAGGAGTTGGATGGCGGGCGTGGTGAACGGGTCGGCGAAGGCCAGGGTGATGCGGCTGTCGTCATCGGGCGTGAAGAGCTGGCGGAGCGAGGTTTCGTCGGGGATGAGGTCGGGCCAGTCGTCCGGGCCGCAATAGAAGGCGTGGGCGCGGACGCCGGGGAGTCTGGCCGCGAGGAGCGAGATGGCCGGGCGGCGTTCGATTTCGCGGTCGAGGCCCAGGACGCCCTCGGCCGTGCAGCCGACGAGTGCCTGGGGTTCGAGTTGTTCCTGGATGCGTTCGGCGACGCGCAGGGTGTTGTCGGTGTGCGGGCCGGTGAGGAACGCGAAGACGACATCCGGCCGGCCGTCGAGGCGGACGGCGATATCGCCGATGAGGGTATCGATGGCGTGGAGGGCGTTGTCGTGGTCGGAGATGGCGGAGAGGAATTCCATGTATGTAATTATAGGCGCTGGCTACCCACCGTTGTACGAATCCGGTATTGTCTCAGCGGGTTCACCATGTCGTGGTTCGTGACTTATATCGTCGTTGGCTGGGTCATCCGGGTCGGCATGGTTCCGGTGGTGCTGGCCCGGCAAATGGCGCCGGGGGCGTCCATCGCCTGGCTGGGGATCATTTTTCTGCACCCGTACATCGGCCTGGGATTGTACCTGGTCATCGGCGAAACACGGCTTGGCCCGCATCGTGCCGAGCGGCGGCGCGAGTTCATGACGCACTACCGGTCGGGGGCGCGCAATCTCCAGACTCAACACCGCCAGGCCGTGCTCGATCTGGAACCGCCGTACGAACCGATGGTGCTTCAGGCCGAGAAAATCAGCGGGTTGCCGGTTTTGGGGGACAATTCCGTCGAGTTTCTCGCCCAGTCGCCCACCATGGTCGAGCGTCTGGTGGCCGACATGGACGGGGCCGTTTCGCAGGTCCATTTGCTGTACTACATCTTCGCGGCCGACGACACCGGCAACCGCGTGGCGGCGGCGTTGGAGCGGGCGGCCGCCCGCGGGGTGACATGCCGGGTGCTGGTCGATGCCGTTGCCGGGAGAACGTTCTTTCACCGCCACGGGCTTGCGCGCCGGCTGAGGGCGGCGGGCGTGAAGGTGGCGGCGGCGTTGCCGGCGGCGCCGATCCAGCGGCGTCTTCCACGCATGGATCTCCGCAACCACCGCAAGCTGGCCATTATCGATACCCGGGTTGCCTACGCCGGTAGTCACAATCTCATCAACCCCGATTACGGCGGCCGCCGGGGGTCGCCCTGGGTCGACCTGACCGGCCGATTTACCGGGCCGGTGGTTGATGAACTGTCCATCGTGTTTGCCGAAGACTGGGCGATGGAGACGGGGGAAATGCTGCCGGCGCCGACGCTGCCGCAGCCGGCCGGGCCCGCGGGGGGCACGCCGATGCAGGTCGTGCCGACGGGACCCAGTGCGCCCGGCGAGACCTACCGGCGCGTGCTGCTGGCCGCGATACAG
>JBEKVL010000041.1:0-16035 GCA_049514055.1 Tepidisphaeraceae bacterium
AATCTGGCCGGCATGAAGACGCTCTGCCTTCTGGATCTCTCGGCCACACCCATCACGGACGCCGGGCTGGCGAACATCAAAGCCCTGCCCCAGGTGCGCCAGTTGTGGCTCAACTCTACACCCATCACAGATGCCGGCCTGGCGCATGTGGCCGGGTTGACCAGAATCGAGGAATTGCACTTGGCATCCACCGGTGTCACCGGGGGCGGGTTGGGCGTTCTGCGTGCCTCGCCCGTGCAGACTCTGGATTTGTCCGGGGTGCAGGTGGGTGATGAGGCTGTCGTCTCGCTGGCCGCGATGCCGGCGCTCCGCTCCGTCAACCTCCGGGGCACGCGGTTGACTTCGGCCGGCCTGCGTCGTTTGTGCGATCTCGTGAACCAGTCGGGGCGACGTCTCAGGATCGATGCGGATGTGCCTGTCGCGCCGCCGCTGAACGTGCCGTAGCCACCGGCAAGAGCACTTGCCAAGCCGCCACTGACCAGTGGACGCGGGTTCCCCGCGACCAGAAAAACGGCGCCCCTCTTTCATAATCTCTCGGCATTGACGTCCAACGTCGTGTGGGCTTGGCCCCGACAAGGTACGCCCTATGTCCTGTCGCCGGTTTCGTCTGGCCGGGGGTTCTGTGTTCACGATCCTCAGTCCCTGAATTCCACGGCCATCTCGAATTTCCCCGAAGAAAGCTGGCGCGAGCGGATGACCTCGCACCTCAGCGATCCTTGTCCCGGCATGCGGACACAGCACAACTGCCCGACGTGCAGCTCTGCCCATGAGAAACCTACCGGCCGGGATCCGCACCAGTTGCAGGGTCACGCCATCGCCCAGGTCCAGGATCAGTTCTTTGCCTCCGACCGCACGAGCCTGGGTCAGCGCCGGGGCCGGGGGTCGCGAGCGAATCTCGGCCGGGATCCGCTCAGAGTCCTTGAGAACGGCGTCGAGCTCCGCCCAGAACGACTCCGGGAGGCTGATGGCATTCGACGGGTCAGGGTGCTCGTCGCGGTCGTCGGGCTGCGGACCGGGGTCGGGTCTTGGACTCGTGCGTGGGTCTGTTGGCTCGTTCATGTGTCACCTCGAAGAAGTCTCAAATCGTTCGGTCGATCGTCGGCGGCCAGGTACCTGTGGGTTGTATGTGCCTGTCCGCAACAAGCGGACGGTGCATCTCGCTGAAAGGCGGCGCCAGCGGACTCGTCCTGGGAGCCGCGAGGGAGACGCAGGTTATCTGCCACGATCCGGGGCGTGGACCGTGGCCTGGCTTCCGGGGCCGCGGGGCGTCGCAACCGGCTCTGCGGGCGAACTCCCCCCAGGCGCGCAGCCGCCGCTGGATGACGGCTGCACGCCAACGGGTAACGGGGCAGGTGTGCGGTCAGGTCTTGGCGAGGGTGTCTTCCTTAATCGCTTCGCCGTGATGCCAGTCGCCCATCCCATCGGCATCGTCCCAGGAAATGCCCAGGGCATCCGCGGCGTGCTGGAGGTCACACAGCAGATCGCCGATCGAGTATTCGGCAGTGTCCTGGCCGCGCCAGGTCCACGCACGCGGATCGGAAGAGTCGGCGATGGCGAAGCTTTTGTGATACTGGAGGATAAGCCGCTCGCCATTATCTGCATTGAACTCGCTGTAGCCGCCCTCACACTCTTCAACAACCGCCTGGGGGTGGACCCAGCGACGGAGTTCAAGATACCGCCGCTCCACAAGAGCCCGCACGACGCATAGCGCCCGGGCCTCCGCGACGGCGGTCTCGCCGACCGGCAAGCTCGCCGGGTCGAGGTTCAGCCTGTTGAGTTCGGCCGCGAACTGCTGCAAGGCGCGCAGGTGGGCGGCGGCGTCCTCGGGCGTCGCCTTCTTCCCGGTCCTTGAGACTCCGGTGGGAGGCTTCGTTTGCGCGGTCTCCCGTTCCATGTGCATGGCCATGGTCCAGATGCCGGCCGCGGCCCGCTGGAGGAACAGGCCATCAACCGCGGGGCTCCGGCTCTGTGCCACAGTGGCCAACGTCGCTCGCACCTTCCACAACAAACTGGTGATGGGCGAATCGGGAAGATCGCGGCAGGTTCTTGTCGTGATCCGCCGGATCTCGGACAGCACGGCATCCCGCAGCTTACGCTTGTGTGCGTCGACCGCAGCGCCGAAATAACAGGGGTCATACTTAGCCAAACCGGTACGAATCAGCGAAATTACGTCATTGGGGTTCATCGTATCTCCTATCGAACCTGGTAACCAGGTTTCAGAACACTGCAACAGCACCTGTTGCAGTCAACGCGGAACAGCAGGGCCGAGCAACACGCTCGGCTCCATCGAGGATTTCCCATGGTGAGATTAACTGAGCGATCCTGCAGCGGTAGGTGCCGAGCATCGCCCGTCAACAGCTCGATTTTCTGGCCGAGTTGGTTGGTAGAAAGATTGCCCGTGCAGTTGCCGCTCGCCGGGGGTTCAGAAGCTGGCGGCGGCTCGTCCTGCTCGCCCCCATCAACCCGCCGAAGGTTCATCGCGTCGATTTTGATCTGCTCGGGGTCAAGCTCCAGTGCCTGCGACACGGCGAGGAACTGGTCCTTTTCGTCGCTCGTCAGACCATCTGTGCCTACACTCTTCGCCAAGAGCTGCAAATAAAGATCCATGCCGTCTTCATTGATCCTGGATTCTGCGAGCCGAAGATTTCGTTCGGTTGCGGCGTCTGCTGGGTATTGCACCAGCCTGTACAAGTCGTGCGCGTTGTAACCACGGATGGACTCAGGTACTACACGAAGTGACATAAAACCTCCAGGGCCGGACAAAGCCGGTTGTTAAGAGTTCTTGTAATGGCCGCTGCCTTGTCGTCGGCACCGCGGCGGCGGTATTGCTCCGGGATGGTTGGAGAGTTGCCGGCTGTCGATCGGTTGGATGGGCGGCCTGGTTGGCTCGGGTCGGTTTGGACTGGAGAGTGAGCCAAAGGGTGCAATTCTTGATCGGCATTGAGATGCCTTGACCCGGCCAAGGCGATGGTGTTCCCTCTTTGGCGAGCCGCGTGCTCGGTATCGCCAGAGAGTTGATGGCGTTCCGGCTGCGAGTTCGCGATTCTGCGAGTGACTTTCCAGCCCCTTACACATACGCGTACGCACGCGTACACACGTACAGATATATATATGTTCTCCACACGCAGAGATTGGGCACTGTGAGTCGCAGACTCGCAGCGGAGACAGAACTCCAATCTACACCTGCATTTGGCACTGCGATTCACGCTGTGACTCCGTCCAACTCTGCGAGTCGGATGGTCAGGAATGTGCAGCATGCAGCCTCCAGACGGCTCCGCCGCGGTTGTATTCGTTGGGATTCGTGTCGATGAACACGCCGTTGAGCACGCGCCGACGGAATGACCTGAATTTCGCGCCAACCTGGCGTGCTCCCGGCGTTTTGCCCGGCGGACAGCCGACGAAGGCCTCCAGGGCAGCACGCATTGCGTTGCTCGCATCGTCACGCGGTGGATGTTCCTGCCCATACAGCCGGCTCAGCAGGTTTGACACGACGATACCCCGACCATCGGCGTCGACCTGCCGCCACGCCTCAATTAGTTGCGACAGAACATCGCGCGTGGCATCGGCTTGAGCGGCGAGTTTGACGCGGGTCGCGCAGGGGTCTGGCAGCCCGAGCCAGACGACGGCCTCGCGAACGATCCGCGACCAACCCTCGAAGCTGCCGAACGCGGACAAACTCTGGCGTGGCATGCCGGCGGCGAAATAGCCGCGTAAAATAATCAGAGCAGCCGTGAGCAACCGTGGGCGATTCTCCCTGATCCACGTGATCAGTTCGGGGTGTTCGAAGTCAGTCCGTTCCTCCGGTTTTTCTTCCAGTACGTCGAGCCGGATGTGAATGACGCGACGGATGGTGTCGGCGGCGACCGCGACGTTGTTGCCCGTGCCATACCAGATGGGAATCAGCGGCAGGTCCACCTCTTGGCTTTTACCCAAGATGCGATCCTTCCACCGTGTCGCGGTCAGTGCCCGGTCGAGCGCGTCGTTGCCGAAGTCGCCCTCCAAATTGTCCAGGTGGATCATTCGGTCGCCAGCCAATGCTATCGCAGTGATCTTCTTCCGCATTTCTTCCGGATCATTGGCGTAACTGCTGGCCGGCATCTCCCGCCCGAGCACAATCTGGCCGATGATCTGGACGAGCAGGCCCTTGCCCGCGCCGCGGGTGTTGGCGTCGATCAGGAAGAGGGGCGTCGGGCCGTCGAATGCGAAACGAGCCAGAGGCGTCAATAGCCCCGCAAGCCATGCCGCGCGGTGCTCGTCGCCTTCGAACCGGAAATCACACACGACCTCGAGCAGTTCAGTTAGCGCCCTACGTGTATCGTCGATGGTGACGTTGTCGGGGATGAGGGGAAACTCAGCGGACGGCTCGTATAGCACGCTTGTCCGCACGTCGTAGCCGGGCGTTTGCCAAAGACTGCCGTCGGGCCGAAGCACGGGCGCATTTGAGATCCCCGCGAGATGCCGGATCCCGGGCCATTCGCCTGGGGCATCGACAGCCGCCACGAGCCATTGCGTCGGATGCGCGTCGACCTCCTCAACCGCCTTTCCATGTGCGACACACTGCGTGAACGCGACGAACTTGGTCATCCGCTCGCGAAGTGTGGCCTGCGGCAGCAACGCGATGGTGGTGGTGCCAGTAGCGCGTCGTATCAGCTCCTCGGGAGCTTGCTCATGGAGGACGCGGACGAGCACATTACCCCGGTGGAAAATCGTGTTATCCTGCTTGATCGCTTCCACCGTCTCGGTCACGACGCGATGTTCGTCGGGACCGATGACGACCTTGGACTTCCCAGAATCGTTCTCGTCAAGCCCGCCTCGCGTGGGGGGCGGCAGCTTCCTCGCCTCGGAGCCTAACTGCTCCGCGGGCTCGACCTCCGCCGTCGTTCCGGCGGTCACCTCCGCCGCAGTCCCGACCGAAATTCCCGTCGTATGTTGCCGATCATCCGTCAGGCGGCTCGCAAATTCGCCATCGCCCCGCACCTTTTCCTCGGCGCCGTCCAGCTTGTGTTCGAGCTCTGCGTCGGACCACCTCTCACCACCGGTCTTCGTCCTGTTGAACCAGTCCATCATGCTGCGTGCTTCGCTCCGCGTGAGGCCGAAACGAAAACATTCACAGGCTACGCGGAACGTGGCATCGTGCCCGTGTTGGCCGCTGATCGCGTCCGGGCATTTCTCAAGGTACGCGTGGCATCGCTGCAATCGCCCCTCGCTCGACCCGAGATCCCCAGAGGACATGGCCCGTGCCGCCCGCCCACCCGCCCGGCCCTGCTCCATGGCTGCGGCTGGCGACCGCTTCCCGTCCTTCATCGGCGGCTTGGGTCGCACAACAGAAGTATCCTTCTGGGTCGCCGCCAGTTCCTGCAACAAGGCCGTGGGCACGACTTGAAGCGTCGTGGGTGCCGACAGCACTCTCGCCATCCGCCATGGCCTGGCCGGTTCATCGGGGCCTTTGCATGCCCAGGTGCCGGCCAGTTTAGTGATACGACTGGCGTTAGCCACTCGCACATCGATGTCCACCGCGCCGTCACCAAACTCGGCACCGAGCGCCCGCAAACAGCTACGGATTACGGCATGGGCAGCCTCGTCGGCGGGCAGGTCGATGAAATACAACAAATGGCAGCCGTTGCCCGAGTCCAAGACGATCGGCTCCGGCCAGCCCAACGCCGAGAGAGCCTTCTTGATGGTGGTCGCACGCGCGATCGCCGCGGCCTTCTCGACGTCCGTGGCGCTGACCTTGTTGCCCCGCTCGTCAAGCCGCGTCGGGTCGCAGTCGACAAGAAGCCAATGCCGCCGAACGATGTCGGCATCCTTGGTGGCGGATCCGGCTGGGCCGCGGTGTAGCCGATTGTCGGCCCCGGCCGCCAACACTGGGGACAACTCGTTCATGACGATGTAGATGCCCTTGGCAAACCCAATCGCCCTGATTGCATCGGCCGCCTGTCCACAGTCGTTGAAGAGCCCGGTGAGCGTGTACTTCCCGGCGACCTCCAAAGCCCGGACCTCGAAGGCCCGGCCGGGCGGGAACAGAAGTCGAAGGTGGCGGATGATCTCGTCGCGATCACACTGGTTGGGTGCGTCCGTGCCGGATGTTGTCGTTGTCGTCGCCGTGCCGGCCGCGGGATGTGCTGCGAGTTCCCCGACCAACAGCTTGGTCGAATACCGGATGCCGTTGGCGTTGACCAGCTCTGTCGGCGTACTCGTTCCGGCCGTATTGGGATCGGCGAAAGCGGCGAAACCGGGTGCCAGCAGAAAGCTACGCGGATCGTCAGTATTTCCCTCCACACTCGCACCTGCATCCCGCAGATAGCCGATCATCCGCCGTTGAGCTACAGACCATTGCAGCACATCCGTCATCGGCTCGTCGAGGAGCCAGTAGAGGTCAAGTCGGTGGCGACTGCTGATGACTATGGACGGCGGAGGGAGATTCGCCCGCCGGACCAAAGCATCGAGCTGTTCGACCCCCACGTCCTGAACACTCGCGAACAGCGCCCGGCAGCACGCAATATCCCTTGCCTCAGAGCCGCCTGTTGCCAGCCTGGGATTGGCTCCGAAATAAACATTGGATCCCTGCTCGGTATTGGCGAAGGCCAACCTCGGCAGGATCGCCGGCAGATCGTCCAGCGCGCCCCGCAACTGCTCAACCTGGCGGGGCTCGGTCTTGTGGACGATTTGGAACTCGATGGTGTCGGTTGCCTTAAACAACATCGAGAAGACGCGGCGTAAACTTGTGGAGGCGTCGCGCGGATTGTGTCCATCTGGCCGTTGCTGGAACGTAGTCGCTGTGGTAGGATCTGACACGGTAATGTCCTTTGGGCGACGTCTTTCCTGGCGGGATGCGTCGCCCATTTTCTGTGGCTACACAATGCCTGCCTCGTCGAGTCGCTTGTTTGCGGCGTCAATGGCGGCCTGACGCCGAGCGGTGGGACGAACTGAGACGGAATGGTCGCTGCCGCTGAGCCGCTCCACGAAACGTAGCACAGCCCCAGCACTGGTCACAACGGTTCCACCAAGCTTGGCGGATTCCAGGACGATGCCGCCGACACCTCTGTTGCACCAGCGATGCAGGGTGCAGAGGGAAATTGCGTTGCCACGCCGCCCCTTCAAGAAAGGCAGCCTGCGGGCCTCGTTCAACGTGAGCGGAGATTCGGACTGAAGATCAAACATACGCTTCACCTTTCAATCGACTGCGAAGCGTATAAGAACAGATTGGTGCGGCGGATCAGAATGTGCAATTACCGAGTGGTGATATTCCCCCAAGATTTTGGC
This sequence comes from Tepidisphaeraceae bacterium, assembly GCA_049514055.1. Lineage (GTDB taxonomy): Bacteria > Planctomycetota > Phycisphaerae > Tepidisphaerales > Tepidisphaeraceae > JANYKD01. The sequence goes on from JBEKVL010000041.1 coordinate 7,264, forward strand.
TGGATTTGCTAATTTGTCGACCTTGGAATCTGTCTATTTGCACTTAATTGCGCTTCTTCTTGCCCGCTTGGGGCCGGATGAGCGACCGCACCGATTTGTGACCGCATTTCGGGCATGTCGTGGGCTGGATCTTCAGTTTCGCTTCGGAGACCCAGTCACATTCGAGTCTCCCGCATTGGTAATCGCGGGCGATAAGAAGGTGCGTTTGCCCTGTCTGATTCTCCTTCGTTTTCTTGACCCGATATTCCTGGTACCACTTGAGAAAACTCTTGCGGGTTATGACGTACTCCCGGCCACATTTTCCGACAACCTCAAGCGGCGGCTTGCGGCTCTTTTTCCCCCGGTAGGCCCGCCAAATCACATCGTATGGAACGTCATATTGTTTGGCTGCCGCGGTCATTGTGAGTCTGTCCCACCGCTCCTCAATCTTTCTCGCCATGAACTCACATACCCAGGAAGCCTTTCTGAAGTCCCTGGGCAACCCGAACCACGGATCGACACCAGGCAGGAGTTCATTCTTGATGCGTGCTGTCTCCGGCGACAGATCGCCAGGAAACCTGCTCGACAGGTCATCCCACGCGGCGGAAACGACGGAGCGAACACCTCTAAATAATCCCTCAGCTGCCTCGCCGGCCGGATCGCCGTGAGCCTCAATTTCCTTGGCTATGGCAGCAAGGCGATCGCTGGCTTCACGATCCCGCTGTTCCCAATCCACGGCATTACCCTCAGCCGGTTGATCCCCGCTCGCCGCGGGTAGCGAGGTTCCATCGCCCGCGTTAGGGTTGCTGGTCTGCTGAGGTTCTTGATCGAAGGCCGAGGACGATGCGTTCGCCTCCGGCCACATGGCGCTGGACGCTATGCCCTCCCGGTAATGGTCAAGGAGCATTCTCCCCTCCGGCAGAAGCCTCTCAAAATCGAACAGGAAATCTGTGAGCCCCTGGTAGGCCGCGTGGATGATCGTCCACCCCGCGCTTTGCATCAGCACATGATCCGCGGTGGCTCCCTTCCTCTCCATGTGATTGGCCGTGCCCTCTAACGCTCTCGCGAGTTCCTGGAGGCTCTTGACTGATGCGTTGGCCGCCGCCTGTGCAGCTCCGGCCGTCGGTTTGTCTGTTTGATTCTTGGATTTGGATTGGGCCACGACTCACCGTCCATTCTGTCGGGCCGGCCCCGGGCAGGATGGCCGACGGTGAGTGAGCCATCGCCGCCCGGGGCCGTCAGGCTGGTGATCAACCAGCCTGGTCCCGACGCGAGAATTCTACCCGACCTCGGCCATTATCCGCATCGCTGCCGCGACGTTTTTCTCGGCGTAAATTTGGGTCACGGTGAGTGTTTTGTGTCCGAGGATGACCTGGGCAGCCTCCAGGCCGTAGTTCTTTCGCAGTTCGGTAGCGGTTGTGTGTCGCAATTGATGAGGGTGCCAGCGATGCTCGCAGAGCCATTGATGCCGCTCCGCCCAGGCCTTATGTCCGAGCCGCGACTTCCATTCGGCGGGCGTCTCCCACCGCCCGCCCTCTTTGCCGTCGGCTCGGGGCACTCGGTGCCGACGCAGGTGTTCGGGCAACGGGGATGCGGCATCGCAGGCGTTCTGGACAGCACGGGCATAGCTCTTGACCGAATAATGGCTGCCCGCCTTCTTCTGCGGCTTGCACTGCTGGTTGGTGCCAGGTCGATTGCCGCAGGACGGTGGCGTCGTCCGCACTGCACTGAGCGCTGCCCTACGTTCGGCTTCAGCATCAGTGGGCGAGAAAAGATAGGCCGAAGTGTCCGGCTTCAGGAACTGCTCCACGATCTTCCTTGCCTGTGGGCCAAGAAATACTACCCGCTCGTGGCCAAGGTAGCGTGTCTTGTGCTGGGAAGGCCGGTAAAGCCACAAAGGGCCGGTCGTGTCGATGTCGATCCCGCGTATCCTGACAACCTCGCCTGGACGCATGCCGGTGAGCCGTTGCAGGCGAATCATGGCAGCCACCTGTCGCGACACAACGGGCAGAACTGCTCTCACCAGAGAGTCGGGCGCTGGCTTCACTGGCTCCGATTCTCTCGCTGCCGACCTGCCGGATTTCAGGGGTGAAACCGCGAGCAGGGCGTGGTAGACGCCGCCAGGTACCAACTCGTTTTCCACCGCCCACTTGAACATCCGGCGGATGATGTTGACGTTCTGGTTGATGTGCTTGCGGCACCAGCCCAACGTGATCATGGATTGTTGGACCGCCTTGAGGGATAGTGGTCCGAACGCACTGGCATCCGTATGACCGTAGAGACGACGCAAGGGACGCAGCGCATGGCGGATCTTCATCGGCTCGGTAGTCGAGGTGCCATCAGTTGACCGATAGTAGCCATCGGCAAACTCGACATATCGCAACATGATCTCGGCGACTGTCAGTTCAACGCAGCTGACTGTTGGGGAATGGCGACCGTTGGCAAGCCATTCGGCAACGATGCGATCATACTCACCCCTGGCGACCTCGGTTCCCCAAGATCCCAGATAGAAATCCCTGCCGTCCAAGCGGACGACTGCTTGACCACTTGCCTTGTGATGAGAGATTTTTGGGACATTGCAGTGCGGCATGGTACAACCTCCGATCGGAGTTCCTCCGTAACTACGGAGGAATCTCGGGTCTAAAGGCCGCACTGCCCGACACAGGCAGGTACGCTATCTTCAGCGTCCGGCGTGGCTTACAAACAATGGAGCCGAGCGGGCTCGAACCGCCAACCCCTGCCTTGCAAAGGCAGTGCTCTCCCAATTGAGCTACGGCCCCAGATCGTAACCGTGATTCTACCGGCTTCCCGTACAACGGCAAGCGTACGAGAATCGGCCGAAGCATCATCTATCGGCGGATCGCCGGACAACGGGCTGGAACTCGATCCGCGACCGCAGATGAGCCGTACAGGCAATTCGGCCACGTCAAGGGGCATGATATGTTTTTGTATTATCAACCTAAGTTATTTGCAGTAATGTCTTTACATTCATTAATCCTCGATGCATACAACTGTCTTTAATTCGCTATACAAACCCGCATTTACACCGATTGCATGTTGCCACCGACGTTGGACAATAGTGGAGTCTTCTTTGTGTTGCCATCGCGATTGCCGGCTCTGGACGCGTGGCGGAGGTATTTTGCCCCTCGACAGCCGGCCAGCCTTGGAAGGGCTCCCGCGGCGTGCTTCACTCCGAAGGCGGATCGGCTCTTGTGGCGCTGCGGCGCTGTCCTGAGCCGATCCAACCTGCCCATGTGCCACATACAACAGTTACGTCGGATGCACCCGGCCGAAGCGGCCACCGTCAGCCGGCTTATTCGCCGGGTCATCCTCGGATGCTATGCGTCTCACCCGAAGGCCAGGCTTGGCGAGTCGGCCAAGTATACCCCGGGCCGGCTGCGAGCACGCATCAAGCGCGACCGCGACGCCGTGTTCGTCGCCATCCGCGACCGCCGCATCGTGGGCTTCTGCGTAAACTGCAAGGACGATGGCGTGCTCCAACTGGAATGGTATGGCGTGGACCCGGCCTTCCGGCAGCATGGCCTGGGCCAGCAGTTGCTCCAGCACCTCATCAATAGTGGCCGCCGGCGAGGTTGCCACAAGGTCTGGTGCGACACCAACTCCGACAACCGCGCCTCGGCGAGGGTCCTCACGCACGCGGGGTTCGAGCCCGTATGCACATTGGAGAATCACTGGTACGGTCAGGATTTCATCCTCTGGCAGAAGATCATCCCGATGATGCGCGTCGTCCATGCAGAAGAGGAATCGCAGAGCATCGCTCGGCCGGCCATCCGGCTTGTCCGGACCTTCGCGCCACGGGAACGAGCCCTCGTGGCCGCCGCCCGATAGAGTGATTTCTTGCTGTTGCGATCTCCTGTTCCGGGTGACATGCCCGGGTCCAAGGAGGCAGGAAACCGCAGCCCGCGTTCTTGTTGGCGATGCAGGGTGAGCAACGCCGAAGGCCAGCGCTTCTCTTCCATTTCCTACAGGCCTGACGGCCAATGCACCTTCACGATGCGGCAGATTCCTTTAGCTATCCCATGTTCGATCTCTCTGTGCCGGGGAATCGATGCTCGAACGCGATTGCCTGGATTGACCCCCTACATCCTGGCGGCCACCGTGATGACTGAGAAAACACGCGTGGGCTCGCAGATGCTGTTCCAATTCCCACCGGTTCATGACTGTCTGGGCTAAGTTATCCCGCTTGCATTCCCACGCCCGGTTCGTCAAGATTACGCCGCTATACCAGTCCTTGTGCTGAAGGAGAACCTATGAGCGTTACGCCTCGAAAACCCGGCCTCGGAACCCTCGCGCTACACGCCGGGCAGGTGCCCGACCAGGCCACTCACGCCCGCGCCGTGCCGATCTACGCCACCACCAGCTACAACTTCGATTCCACCGAGCACGCGGCCAACCTCTTTGCCCTCAAGGAATTCGGGAACATCTACTCCCGCCTGATGAACCCGACGAACGACGTCCTTGAGAAGCGACTGGCCGCCCTCGACGGCGGCGCCGCAGGGCTGGCATTCGCCTCCGGGCAGGCGGCTATTTCGGCGGCCCTTCTCACGATCTGTCACGCCGGGCAGAACTTCATCTCTTCCACTAGCCTCTACGGCGGCACATGGACGCTGTTCACACAAACCCTGCGGCAGATGGGCATCGAAGTCCGTTTCTTCGACCCCGCCAGGCCCGAAGAGATCGAGAAACTCGTCGACGCCAACACCCGCTGCGTCTACATCGAATCCGTCGGCAATCCCAAGAACGATGTCCCCGACTTCCGCAAGATCGCCGACCTCTCGCACCAGCACGGGATACCCCTCATCTGCGACAACACCGTCCTGACGGCAGCGCTGTTCAAGCCGATCGAACACGGCATCGACATCGTCGTCTATTCCACAACCAAGTTCCTCGGCGGCCATGGCGTGCATATCGGCGGGGCCATCGTGGACGGGGCGACGTTCCCCTGGGCCGAGAATCCCAAGAAGTGGACGGAGTTTTGCTCGCCGGACCCCGCCTATCACGGCGTGGTCTTCGCCGAGGCGCTCAAGCCGTTGGGCAACATCGCCTACATCATCCACATTCGCACCCATATCCTCCGCGACATGGGCGGGTGCATGAGCCCGTTTGCGGCGTTCCTGACATTGCTCGGCATTGAGACACTTCATCTGCGCATGCCGCGCCACGTGCAGAATTCCCAGGCGATCGCCGAGTGGCTCAGCAGGCACCCGGCCGTCGAATGGGTAAACTACCCCGGCCTGCCCGGCCACCCGTTCCACGCCAGCGCCAAGAAGTATCTCCCGGCCGGCGCCGGCGCGATCATGGGTTTCGGTATCAAGGGCGGCAAGGCGGCCGGTGTGAAGTTCATCAATAATGTCAAACTCGCCAGCCACCTGGCCAACATCGGCGACGCCAAGACCCTGGTCATCCATCCGGCCTCGACCACGCACCAGCAACTCACCGAACAGGAACAGCTATCGGCCGGTGTCCGTCCCGAGTACATCCGGCTGTCCGTCGGCCTGGAAGACCTCGAGGATATCAAGGCGGATCTGGATCAGGCATTGGCGGCGTCGCAGGAATAGTATTTCAAAAGCAGTTGATAGTTCATGGCTGATAGTTGATAGTGCGGAGCGTTCGCAACCGGCTTCTTCACTATCAACCATCAACCATCAACTATCAACCAAACAACGACTAATGGCCACCGCCCCTGAATCATCCGACGACGTCCGCAATGCCAGGCCGTTGCGGTTCGCCCAGACCTTCAGGCTGCCCGCGCCGTTCACTCTCCAGTGCGGGCAGACGCTCGACAATGTTGAAGTCGTGTATGAGACCTACGGCACGCTCGCGCCGACTGGCGACAACGCCGTGCTGATCTGCCACGCGCTGTCCGGTGATTCACACGTCGGCAAACACGACGAGGGCGACGATGCCGGCTGGTGGGATATCTGCGTCGGGCCCGGCAAACCCATCGACACCAACAAATTCTTCGTTATCTGTTCCAATGTTCTGGGCGGCTGCCGCGGCACCACCGGACCCATGTCGGCCAACCCCAGAACCGGCCACCCCTACGGCGGCGATTTTCCCACCGTGACCATCGCCGACATGGTCGATATCCAGAAACTGCTCATCGACCACCTCGGCATCGGCCGGCTGCTCGCGGTCATCGGCGCGTCGATGGGCGGGCAACAGGTTCTGGACTGGGCCACGCGGCATCCGACGCGCGTGGCCGGTGCGGTGGCCGTCGCCACCTCGGCCCGGCTGACGCATCAGGCGCTGGCGTTCGACGTGGTCGGCCGAAACGCGATCCTCCGCGATCCACACTACAACAGCGGCCAGTATTACTCGCTGCCCGAAGGCCCGCGCGTGGGTCTGGCCGTAGCGCGAATGCTGGCGCACATCACCTACCTCTCGCCGCAGGCGATGGACCAGAAGTTCAGCCGGCCGACGCCCAAGCGCGATCTGGCGACCGAATTCGAGACGCGGTTCGCGGTCGGGTCGTACCTGGCCTATCAGGGGCACCGCTTCGTCGAACGCTTCGACCCCAACAGCTACATCTACATCACCATGGCGATGGATCTGTTCAACCTCGCGGCCAACCCCGTGGCGTTGCGCAGAGTGCTCGGACAATCGCTCTGCCGCTGGCTCGTGCTCAGCTTCTCCTCCGACTGGCTCTTTCCGCCGTCGCAGTCGCGAGAGATTGTCGATGCGCTGCTCGCCACCAACCATCCGGTGACGTATTGCGAAGTCGAAAGCCCGTGCGGGCATGATGCCTTCCTGCTCGAACACGACTTTGACCGTTATGGCGAGATGATCCGCGGATTTCTCGACAGCCTGCTGGCGCCATCGAGCACAGCGGCCGACGATCCGGCGATGCACCAGCCCCAGCCCACATCCATCTTCCACGGCCACCGTTTCGACTACGACATGATCGAGCAGCTCATCCCGGCCGGTTCGAGCGTACTGGACCTGGGCTGCGGTTCGGGGCGGCTGCTGGCGAGGCTCAAGAGCCGCGAGCACCAGCGGCTGGTGGGGATCGAGATCAACGAGCTGGCGATCCGCGAATGCTGCCGCAAGGGGCTGGATGTCGTGCGGGTTGACTTGAACCTCGGGCTGGCCGCGATTCCGGACAATTCCTTTGACTGCGTAGTGCTGTCGCGCACGCTGCAATCGGTGCGTCATGTGGAGAAGGTGATCCAGGAGATGCTCCGCGTCGGCCGCAATGCGCTGGTGAGTTTTCCCAACCTGGCCTACGGTCCGCTGCGCGACCGTTTGGCGCGAGAAGGCCGCGCGCCCTGCGGCCCGGAGGGCGGGCCGTTCGAGTGGTACAACACGCCGGACATCCGCTTCATGTCGATCCGCGACTTCGAGGTCTTCTGCGAGGCCCATCGTTTCCGCGTGCAGAACCGGGTGTTCCTGCACAGCGACACCGGTCAGCGCGTGACCGACGACCCGAACCTGAACGCGGACACGGCGATTTTTGTTCTCGGCCGGGCGTGAGGTCGCTATCCCGGAGAACTAGCCGCGAAGACGGACGCGACGAGAATCGAATTCGTCTTCTTCGCGTCCTCCTTCGCGATTTCGCGCCTTCACGGCTAATTCCCTGTCACAAACTCTGCTCCGTGGTCCTTGGTGGCCGCCTGCACCTTCCAGATCCCGGAATCCAAGGCGCTTGATCGTCATCTGGGTCTCTTGACCATGCGGGTCTCAGGGTGTTGGGTTCATCGCCTGATGCGTTACGATGGGGACGTAACCCATCTCCAAGCCGTTCGGTGGGGTGACGAGCAGGGCCGGGTCGAGTGATACCAGCGCTCCGCGACTGGGAGGCGCCATGTAGTCCCGGTCGATCGGCCAGTTGGCATGGAGCTTCTCCACGAATGCCTGCAAGGCCGCCTTCTTCTCTTGGCTCCAGGCGTATTGCTGGAAGGATGGCTGATCGACGAAACGGTACCATGAGTAGGTCACCACTGAGCCATCGGCGAGCTTGACCGTGAACGGTCCGCGTTTGGGGCCGGGCTGGCTCCAGGCGCCGGTGGCCGGCGACGTATAGGGCTCTCCCGGCTTGGCCAGCTTGAATTCCTGCTGCACCAACTGTGTTTCCGCGGGCACATCCTTGGCTGCCACGGCAACTCGCTCCTTGCCGACCTGTTTGTAATACCGCGGGAACACGCCGTTGGGGCTGACGTCGCTGTTGAACCACTCCAGACCCCACACGTTGCCCTCGAACACTTTGGTGTTGAAGACCCGCTCCACGCCAGCGAGCTTCTTGCCCTCCTGGTCGTAGCGCGTGGTCTGCGTTGAAAGAGTGGATTTCCAGGCACCGTTCTCCTCGAACCGCCCGGAGCAGGCCGGGCCGCCGGCACGCCAGTTCTTGAAGGCGTCGGCCAAGGCTGCTTTCGAGTAGTAGGTTACATCCTGCACCAGGAGAGTTCTTCCCTGGGCGTCGACCGGAAATTGCAGCTTGGGAATCTTCGAATAGACGACCCCTTGTGCGTCTTGCGAGTCGAACCGTGGCACGGTGTTGATTTCCATGGCGCCGCCGCCCATGTTGCCCGGCCGGGCGTCGAGCCCGCGGCCGTAAATGAACGGATAGTTGAACAGTTTGCCGATCTTGCTCCAGGTCTCCGGAATGTAGTATGCGATCGGCCCTTTGAAGTTGGCCGCACTCAGGAAGCAGGTCCAGCTTTGATCGCCGGTGGGCGGGTCTCCGGTGGTGGGATCGGTGAACGGCAATGCCATCCAGGTATAGCCCAGGAATTGCCCGTTGGGATTCCCCTGGAACGGCAGGGCATCCGGCGG
>JBEKVL010000042.1:0-15888 GCA_049514055.1 Tepidisphaeraceae bacterium
ACGGCCACCCATAAGCTCTGGACCCGGAACAAACCCGTCAACACCATTGCCTCGCCGCTCTTCTACCAGGGGCGGATCTACCTCATCCACGAGGGCGGCACGCTGACCTGTCTCAATGCCAGGACCGGGACCCCCGTCTACGAAAACAAGCGCGTAGGCGCCACCGGCGGCTACTATGCCTCCCCCCTGGCGGCCGATGGCCGGATCTATCTGGCTTCGCGCAACGGCGTGGTCACAGTTGTTGCTTCCGGCGATGAGTTCAAGCTGGTCGCCAACAACGACCTGGGCGAGCCGATCTTCGCCACGCCCGCCATTGCCGACGACAGACTCTACGTCCGCACCACCCGCCATCTGTGGGCATTCGGGCGGCCGTAGCGTGCGTGCGGCGGGCTCCTCAGTTCCGCAACCGGGAGCGCCTATCGACTGGCGGGAGAGAATCGCCTAACATTCCAATGTCATGATCGACACCCAGACACTTCCCGACAATGTCCTCACGACCCAACTCAAGAAGGTCGTCAACTGGGCGCGGCGATCGTCGCTCTGGCCGATGCCGTTTGCCACGGCCTGTTGCGGAATCGAACTCATGGCCACGGGATCTTCGCGATATGACCTGGCCCGGTTCGGGGCCGAGGCCATGCGGTTTTCGCCGCGGCAGAGCGACCTGCTCATCGTCGCCGGGCGGGTCGGCATCAAGATGCTCCCGGTCCTTCAGCATATCTATCAGCAGATGACCGAGCCCAAGTGGGTTATTTCCATGGGCGCCTGTGCCAGCACGGGCGGGGTGTTCGACACCTACGCCACGGTGCAAGGCATTGACCAGTTCGTCCCCGTCGATGTGTACGTCCCCGGCTGCCCGCCACGACCGGAAACGCTGATTGAGGGCATCATGGCGATCCAGCGGATCATCGACAGCGAAGGGATGCCGGCGTCGGGCAAGCGCCGGCCGCTGCAGATGGCGGTGGAACCGAACTTCAAGCCGCGGCCGCAGCCTGTGGGGTTGACCGTCGGCGGACGGGTCATCGGGTTGTAGCGTGCCCGGCAGGACACATGTTCCTGCCGGCGTGGATCGCGGCATGGGAATGTTCTTGTCCCTGCGAAGCCGGCCAAGCGCGTCGGCAGCCGCCTGTGCAGTTGTTCTGTGCGCGTGCGCCCGCGGCGTTAAATCGGCGGATTTCACTTGAAGTGTTGCGCGGCGATTATAAACTCTCGGTTGAATCGAACCGAGTGGCAGACCACCAGTCCAGGTCAGAACTTGAACAGCGAAAAACGACAGCATCGTGGCGGCCCAACCCTCCGCCATATCATTGCCTTCGATGCGGCTGACCGGGCGATCTGGCCCGTCGAGGAGATCCAGCGGATGCTGCGGATGCAACTCGGCGCCAGGCTGCATCTCGAACTCGATCGATCCGGGCTCTTACACCGCCGCGCGGTGCTCGCACTGACGGGCCAGGCCAACCCGCCGATCCGCAGTGTCGCCGACCTACTGCATCATCCCCGGCCGCCGGTGGACTTGCTCCGGGCGCTCAAGGACTTCTCAAAGAACCGCAGGGAGGACTCGACCTCCGAAGTCGCGCCGGAGGTCGCCCTGACCATCTACTACGCCAGCATCGCGACCGCCCTCACCCGTTGCGGCGAACGGATCACGACGCTCAACGAGGATGAACTGCGCGCCGGGTTCAACTGGCTGGTCAAGCAGACCTGGCTGCCCGGGCGGACACGCAATCTCATCAGCCGGGCCATGCATCATCTGCGCATGGGACGACACCAGTGGCGGAGGGCGTAGATCACGCCGCTGAAGTTGTGGTGCAGCAGGTCTCCAGCCTGCCTCCGGGCGTGTGCAGGCTGGAAGGCCGCATGACAATGACCACCGCATTTCCGGCGACAGGCGTAACACCGCGTTCTCAGCGGCCATGCTTCTGCAACTGTTCCACCAGTTCGTCGTACAACTGTGACATGGCCTCCGGCACAATCCGCACTTCGCCGAGCACGTCCATGAAGTTCACGTCACCGCCCCAGCGCGGCACGATATGCTGGTGGAGGTGCCCCGGCAGTCCGGCCCCGGCGCAACGGCCGATGTTGATGCCGATGTTGAACCCCTGTGCCGAGACCGCCCGTTTCAGCAGCCGCACGCCGGCGGCCGTCTGCTGCGCCAGGTCGAGCATCTCCTCCGGCGTCAGGTCCTCCAACTCCGCTTTGTGGGCCCGCGGTGCAATGAGCAGGTGGCCGTTGGTGTAGGGATACAGGTTCATCACGACGATCGAGAATGGCGTGGTCCAGAGAATTACTCGCCGGCGGCGCTCCCCGGCGTCATCCGCGCACGCGGCGGCATCACAGAGGAAACACCCGGAACCGGATACCGCCGGTTTGCCGAGCGAGCGGATGTACTGCATTCGCCATGGCGTAAAGAGGTTCTGACGTTCCATGACGCCGATGTTATGCGAGGGCCGGTACGGAGGAAAGCTCGTTTGTTCGTGCTACCACCTTCAGACCTGCAGTGGGGGATGGCGTGCTGAAGCCATCTACACACGCGATTTCCAGGCTCGCGCCACCAGCAATCAACTGCACCCCATGGAACTCCCACAGTTGAGACACTTGTAGCATGTGCCGCTGCGGACGGTGATTGCGCCACACACATCGCAGGCAGGCGCGTCGGCCTGCATCTCGCTGCTGAGTTTGCTCAACGGGTCAAACTTGGGCAGCACCTGAATCAGGCCGCCTCGGTCGTTGACGTCCACCTTTGCCAGCAGTTTCAGACCGGAGTCGGTGGGAGCGGAGTCGCGGCCGTGACCGTGGCCGCCGTTGCCGTTGCCGCCGCGACGGAGCGGCGGCCGCGGGGTTTCGAGACCCGCGTCCGCTGAAGCGGACCCTACGCCGGCTGCTGCGTCCTGAGTGGCCGGCCCGGTGGCCGGCTCAGATTTTTTTTCGGGACGTTTCGGAGCGTTGGCGGCGCGGTAGCCGGGGATGAATTCCATGGCCAGCCAGCGGAAGATGTAGTCGACCAGCGACTTGGCGATGGGAATCTCCGGGTTGCGGGTCATGCCGCTGGGCTCGAAGCGGACGTGCTCGAACTTGCGCACGAGCGATTCGACGGGAACGCCGTATTGCAGGGCAACGGAAACGAGCGTGGCGATCGTGTCCATCAGGCCGCCGATCGTGGAACCTTCCTTGGCCATGGTGATGAAGACTTCGCCGGGATTGCCATCGTCGTAGAGGCCGACGGTGACGTAACCCTCGTGGCCCTGCACGTCGAACTTGTGCGTGAGGGCGCGGCGGGTGTCGGGCAGGCGGCGGCGGAGCGGCCGCTCGACAATACGTTCGACGATCTTCTCAATCGGCTGGATGCCGGCGGGAACGAGATTGTCCGACTTAATGGTGGCTGCCTTTTGCGAATTGCCAGTCTCCACCACGGCCTTGGCGACTTCGGCGGCGACTTCCTCCCTGGCCGCCGCGACATTGTCCTCGTCGTCCTCGTCGGTCTTCTTGTCGAGGTCCTCATCCGATTTGACGTTCAGCGGCTGGCTCAGTTTGGAGCCGTCGCGGTAGAGGGCATTGGCCTTGAGGCCCAGCCGCCAGGAAAGCATGTAGGCGCTCTTGATGTCGTCGACGGAGGCCTCGTTGGGCAGGTTGATGGTCTTGGAGATGGCGCCCGTGATGAAGGGCTGGGCGGCGGCCATCATGCGGATGTGGCCATCCACGTGGATGAACCGCTTGCCGTACTTGCCGCACTTGTTGGCGCAATCGAAAACGGGAAGGTGCGCGGCCTTGATGTGGGGGGCGCCTTCGACCGTGCCGCAGCCGCAGATCACGTCGTTGGCCTCGTCGATCTGCTGCTTGCTGAAGCCGAGACGGCGAAGCAGGTTGAAGTTCGGATTCTTCCATTCCGACTCGGGCACGCCGAGCCGCGCGAGCGTTTCCGCGCCGAGCGACCAGGGCGAGAAGGCAAAGGAAAGTTCGAACACGCCCGGCAGCGCCTCCTCGATCTTGCTGAGTTCGGAGGCGGTGAAACCGGCCTGGAGAAGTCTGGTGCGATTGATGTGCGGCGCCTCATCGAGCGAGAGCGTGCCCATCACGTAGGTGAGGATGTCGCCGATCTGCTCGTCGGAGTAGCCGAGGTTGCGCAGGGCCGGCTCGACAGACTGGTTGGCGATCTTGAAGTACCCGCCGCCGGCGAGTTTCTTGAATTTGACCAGGGCAAAGTCCGGCTCCACGCCGGTGGTGTCGCAGTCCATCAGCAGGCCGATGGTGCCGGTGGGGGCAATGACGGTGGTCTGCGCATTGCGGTATCCGTGCTTCTCACCCATGAGCAAGGCGCGGTCCCAGCATTCGCGGGCGGACTTGAGCAGTTGCAGGGAGGCCAGCGGATCGGCCTCGGCAAATTGCGCGGCGTCGATGCCGACCGGCTTGATCTCCAGAGCCTCGTAATCGCCGATGCGGGCGCGGTGGTCCGTATTGGCCGCAACGTTGTACGCCGCGCGGCGGTGGTTGCGCATGACGCGGAGCATCTCGGCCTTGTTGTCGTCGTAGCCGGCGAAGGGCCCGTGCTCGCCGGCGAGTTCGGCGCTGGCCGCGTAGCTCTCGCCGGTGAGGATTGAGGTGAGGGCGGCGCAGATGGCCCGGCCTTTCTCCGAGTCATACGGGATGCCGGCCTGAAGCAGGACGGCGCCGAGGTTGGCATAGCCGAGCCCCAGCGTGCGGAATTTGTAGGAGAGCCGGGCGATGTTCTCGGACGGAAACGAGGCCATCAGCACGGAGATTTCGAGCACGACGGTCCAGAGGCGGATGGCGTGCTTGTAGCCCTCGATGTCGAAGCGTCGGCCGTCGGCATCAAAGAAGCTGAGAACATTCAATGAAGCGAGGTTGCAGGCGGTGTCATCGAGGAACATGTACTCGGAGCAGTTGTGGACGGTCAGGCCGTTGGCAACGAACGACTGCGTGGCCGGTTCGGTGAGGTCGTAGACGTGTTGCGGGCCGAGTGGACGGATCGACTCGAAGCGATCGTAGTTGCCGAGCCCCCCTTCGCGCATGCTGGCGAAGGGGATGATCGACGCCAGTTCGCGGGCTTTCCTGCCCGGAAGCAGGCCGATGTGTGCGGCAAAAGAGCGGAGGCTGCCCGAGTCGATACGCAGGCCGTGGCGTCTCGATTCTGCATCGCGCCGGGCCGTGGAATCGCCGGCTCCGCCGGCAATGGCCCAGCGACCAGACCGCAGGGGTGCAATCCGTCGATCGGACAGCCTTCCGCTCACCTGATCGTCCTGGAAAATGCCGCTCTGCACGCCGAAGCCGAGCAGAAGCATTTGAATGTCTTGCAGCAGGGACACGGAGCCGCAGAGTTCAAGCGTGCTGTTGCGAACCTCGGCGTCGGCCGTGAACAGGGCGCGCAGGGCATGTTTCTGCGCCGCCAGGCCGACCGTGAAGAGTTCGTCGCCGACCCGGCGGCCGGTGACGTAGTCGGTATGAATACACCCCTTAAGCCTCGCCAGCAGCCGGCGATGCGTGGCGGTGGCGGTTAGAGTGCTGCTCATGCCGCCGGCGTCCTCTTCTTCGTTGGGATGACCCCACGCAGTGGTGATGTACTGAATGAGTTCCTCGGTAAGCGCGGGCTCATCCAGGGCATCGAGATGGAGGGCCATCGCGTCGCTGTTGGCCGACGAGAGGAGCAGGCCCACGAGTTGGAAGAAGTGGGCGTCGTTCGGTTCGCCGACGTCCTGCAACCCGGCCGGCGCCGAGGGCAGGCACAACTCATCACCGGACTTCAGTTCGGCCGCCGCCACCCAGCCGCGGGTCCGTGTCCAGACCTTGTGGTCGCCCGTGAGTTTGAGGGTGTAGCCGCCGGCCGTGCGCAGCTCGAAGACCTGCTTCTCGCCCGTGGGGAAAGCGCCGTCGGTGATGTGAACTTGCTGTCCATTGACGTTGGTGAGAAGGCGCGTCGGAATGTGCAGCATGTGGTCGATGCGCCGCCAGACACCGCCCGAGCAAAGCACGCGCGTGTCGGCCGTGACGCAGGGATTGGATGCGTTGATGCGGCCGGATTTCGGACAGGTGTGCCACTGGTTGATTGCGTCGTCAAACTGCACGCCGGGATCGGCGCAGCGCCAGGCGGCAAAGGCGATCTGATCCCACAAATCGCGGGCCTTGAGCTTCTTGCTCACCTTGCCGCTGGTGCGCCACGTGAGGTTCCAGTCGCCATCCTTCTCGACGGCGTGGAAGAAGGTGTTGGGAATGCGGACGGAGTTGTTGGAATTCTGGCCGGAGACGGTGAAGTAAGCTTCGCCGTTGAAGTCGTAGTCGAGCTTGAGGCCCAGCCGCCTGGCCACGTCCTGCTGCTCCTTGGGCAGGAGTTTCATACCCTCGACCATCGCCGAAACCTTGATCTCTTCGCGGACCTTCCAGTTCACGAATGCCTCGATGTCCGGGTGATCGAGATCGAGACAGCACATCTTGGCGGCCCGGCGGGTGGTGCCCCCGGACTTGATGGCGCCGGCGGCATGGTCGCCGATCTTGAGGAAACTCATCAGGCCGGACGACTTGCCGCCGCCGGAGAGCGGTTCGTTCTCGCCGCGCATGCGGGAGAAGTTGGTGCCGGTGCCGGAGCCGTACTTGAACAGCCGGGCCTCACGGACCCAGAGATCCATGATGCCGCCCTCGTTGACGAGGTCATCATTGATCGACTGGATGAAGCAGGCGTGAGGCTGGGGATGCGAATAGGCATCGTCGGATTTCTTCAGTTCACCGGTCGTGGGATCGCAATGCAAGTGGCCCTGGGCGGGACCGGTGATGCCATAGGCCCAGTTCAGGCCGGTGTTGAACCACTGCGGCGAGTTGGGCGCGCACATCTGGTTGAGCATCATGTACGCGATTTCGTCGTAGAACGCCTGGGCATCTTCGGCCGTGTCGAAATAGCCGTATTTCTCGCCCCAGAATCGCCAGCAACCCGCGAGACGATGGACCACCTGGGCGGCCGAGCGCTCCGGGCCGGTGATGACCTTGCCCTTGTCGTCTTTCTTGACGCTGCCCTGGGCGTCGACTTGGGGAACCCCGGCCTTGCGGAAATACTTGCTCACCATGATGTCGGTGGCGAGTTGCGACCATGTTTTCGGAATGAGGGCGTCCTTCATCTCGAAGACAACGCTGCCATCCGGATTGGTGATGCGGCTGTTGCGGACTTCGTATTCGACCGACTTGAGGGCATCCTGGCCCGGCTTGGTGAAACGACGTACAACTTTCATGACGACTCCGCGGTTGGCCGGAGGCGCCGATGTCCAATCCCTTGGACCCGCGCGCCGCCGGATTATACGTTCATTGTTTGTCGAAGTAGAACTTGTAGCTACGATTTGAACTGAGGCCGCCCTCATGGACGACAATTCCGTTGATGGTGATCTGGTTTCGCTCGGGCGCGAACAGGAGTTTGTGCCCAAGCATGACCGGCGAGGCGTGGATCAGTGCGCCATCGTCGGCCTGAACGATGTAGAGGATTCCGTCCTGCTCCATGACGAAGATGCCGACGCCGCTATGAGTGGCGATCAGGGTTGCATCGGCGGGGACCGAGTTGGCATGGCTCGGAGCAGATGGTGTCGGCGACTGCGTAGCACAACCCGCCAGCACGGCCAGCAGAGCCAGCCGCAGATCACGAGGTTTTGGGCAGAGGCAGAACATTGTGTATCCGCAGACCAATCCCCTGTGTGGTCCCAATTCCGTGCGACCACACAGTTACGGAACGCCCGGCGGTTCCACCGCCGACGGGATCCAGATGAATTCGCGTTTTGTTTTGCCATCTCGCCGGTGATCTGACAACGCGCCACGCCACCCAATCGAAATGACGACTTGATTCTTATACCCACAATATCTGGTGTAGGTCAACGGAAACTTCACTAAATATTGCGTGGCAATGTCCGATGGACTCCTAACCACCGAACCGTCCGAATGTTAAGTTAACGAGTTATTCTCAGATTCTGAACAGACAGCAACAAAGTGCTCAAGTTATCCACCGGTTGTGATGTAACAGGGTGTGGACCGATACGGCCGTTCACCCACAGATTCTGACGATTTGCCAGGCAATCCCGTCGTTTCAACCAGCGATGGCAGAGATTCCGGGGGGTATTGTTTCGGAAAGGGATTGGGATATAGTGAGAATCCGACATTGGAGAGGTGCAGGAGCGGCTGAACTGGCAGCACTGGAAATGCTGTTGACGGCTTAAACCGTCACGAGGGTTCGAATCCCTCCCTCTCCGCTTACCAGCCCGCCCGTGATTCCTAACTGTAGGTATCACGGGCGTTTATATTCTCCGGGCGGTTCGGAAATCTCCCGTTTATGGCGTTTTTGTGGGGTCTTGTGGTGGGAAGATCCTCTGAGGACCGCGTGTCCGGACCCACAATCCTGGCGTCTTCAACGTCCCGTTCCTCGTTCCGTATCGGCCGCGTCAAAGCCTACCGGCGCGGCCCGAACTGGCGTCTCTGCTACCACGAGAATGGCCAGCCGTCATCTTGTGTACGTTGACTCGACGTTTGGCCAGCCAGCGACTGAAGTCGGCGATCAAACCGATTTGCAGCATCGCCGAGTGCCGGGCATCGCCTTTCGCGCGTATCTCAGCTGCATACGAATCCACGTACGAGCCCAGAGGTCCGTCGTGCAGGCGTCGATGCACATGGGGATTGGGGAAGACCAGGTTCATCAGTGGTCTCCTTCCAGAAAGGACGCCAATCCCCTGGCAATCGCACCTGACCCGTTTTCTTCCTTCCGGTTGGCCACTAACCGCTACTCGCCGATATGCACGACCTTCGCCGGCGGGAAGCCATTGAAAAACGTGCTGGAGGCGTGCGAGTAGGCCCCGATGTTCGGGCTGTAGACCAGGTCGCCCAGTTCCAGGTTTTCCGGCAATTCCTCGGCGAGGGTGATCGTGTCCAGAGCATCGCAGGTCGGGCCGAAGACGGAGCAGATGCGCCTGGGGCCTTCCTTGAACGCGCGCACGGGATACTTGCAGTGGTCGAAGATGATGCCGGAGAACGTGTGGTAGACGCCATCGTCGATGTAGTAGCAGAGTTTGCCGCCGCGCTCGGCCTTGCCGATGATCGTCGCCACCAGCGTGCAGGCGGTGGCGACCATGAAGCGGCCGGGCTCGGCGAGGATTTCGGTGTTGGGAAACAGGCGGTCGAGTTCGCGGTTGAGCTTTGAAGCCAGCGAGCGGAAGGGCTTGACCTCGTCGTCATACCGGGCCGGGAAACCGCCACCGATGTCCAGCAGCTTGAGGTTGAATCCCCGGCTGGCGGCCTCGTCGAAGATGCCGCGGGCCAGGTGAATGGCCTGCACGTAATTCTCGAAATTCGTGGTCTGGCTGCCGACGTGGAAGCTGAGGCCCTCCACGATCAACCCCGCGTCGTGGGCCGCGCGGATCAGCTTCACCGACTCGCCGGGCTCGGCCCCGAATTTCGACGACAGCTCGACCATGGCGCCGGTGTTGGGCACCTTGATTCGCAGCGCCAGGCCGGCGTGCGGGGCATGCGCGCGGATCTTGCCGATCTCCGCGGGATTGTCGTAGGTGACCAGCGGCTTGTACTCATCCAGCCGCTCCAGCGTCGCCTGGGACTTGATCGGATTGGCGTAGATGATCTTGTCCCAGATGTATGCCTGACGCTCCCTGTCGGGCAGGTCCTTGATGTTCTCGTAGACGATGTCGAATTCCGGCATCGAGGCCACGTCGAAGCTCGACCCGGCCTTGTAGAGCGTCCGCACGATCTCCGGCAGCGAGTTGGCCTTGACGGCGAAATACGGCTGCACCCGCGGAAGATACTTGCGGAACTGCCCGAAGTTATGCCGCAACTGCTCGTGATCCACGACAAACAAAGGCGTGCCGTGTTCCTTCGCGAGTCTCTTGAGCTTGGCTGGGCTGATCATGGGATTTACCCTCGGTTCGCCATGCAGATTCTCGAACTCTCATCGTCCATCCGCGACCAGGAAATTCTTGAACTGCCACGGATCCTTCAAGTCCAAGTCGGGCTTGTTGAACCCTTCAAAGTGGTTCTCATACTTCTTCAGGGGCGTCCAATCACTCGGCTTGCTGATCCATGTGCCCAGGTACGGCCTGGACACCTTCAGCACGAACTCGTGCGGCAGGTCGTCCGGCACGACCACGCCGCTGGTCGGGTTCTCCATCATCCACATGGCGGCCGCCACCACGGAAATGGCCACCTGCATCGTGGTCGCGTTCTGGTGCGGAACCAGCCGGCGCGATTCCTCGATCGACAGGTCGCTGCCGATCCACCACGAGTTATACGCGTGGCCCATCAAGAGTGCGCCAAGAATGTCCGCGCCTTTGGTGATCTCATCGTTCATGATGCGAATCCTGGGCTGCAGCTCGTAATTCCGGCCGCGCAACTCGTACAGCGACAGCAGACCGGCATCGGCACAGCAGTACGCATAGTGCATCGTCGGCCGGTAGACGGCCTTCTTGCCGTCCCAGACGGTCAGGTGATCGGAGATGGTGAACGCCTCGCCGTGGCGAACGACCATGCCGATGATGTCGTAGTCCGGCACCCACGACCGCACGAAGGTGTTGATGCCCATCCGCGCCAGGCAGATCTGGTTCTTCGGGCCTTCCTTATGTGTGTAGGCAAATGCGGGTAGCTGTTTCTCGTGCGAACCCCAGCCCATCTCGGCCGTGGTGGTGCCTTCCTCGCGGAAACCCTCGACGCTCCAGGTGTTGACGAACTCGTCAACCTCCTTGGGCACGTTGGAAATCTGGGTGTCGCGCTCGGAGCAATGAATGACCTTCACGCCCAGCTTCCAGGCCAGTTCGTTGAAGACCTTGTCGGCCGCCAGTTTCTCGATCTCCTTGGCGAGCGCACCCTTGTACTTGCCGTCCTTGAGGCCCTGTTTGGCGATGTCCAGGAGGCCCTGTTTGGTGAAGTGCGAGATGAGGCCGGGATTGGCGCCATGCTCGAGCACGGCCGTCGGCGAACCGGCCGGCCATTTGGCGATCATCCGCCGCAGGTTCATGTGGCGCCAGTAGAGCGTACGCGTGGTCGGGTGCTTGTTCTCGGCGCCCTCGTACGGATCCCACACTTCGACCGAGGTGTTGACGTACAACACGGCCTTCTCGTGACACCAGGTGAGAATCTCGCAGCAGTCGATGTTCCACGCCAGGTCGATCAGCACGTCGCCGGCCGAGAGGTACTTGCCGAGCAGTTCGCCCATGTTATCCCGGGTGACCTTCTGGCGGACGAACTTCACGCCCTTCTTGATCCAGGGGGCCAGTTCCTTGCGGCGGTCTTCAAAATCCATGACGGTGATGTTCTTCAGGGGAACATCGACCAGGTCTTCAATGATGGGGAGGGTGCATTGGGCGACGGCGCCGTAGCCGACGAACAGGATCTTCTTGTCAGATTTTGCCATGATGTGTTCTTACGAGGACGAATGCCGGTGTTCGGCCGAACGTCCACTGGTGGTGACAACCTTTCACAATTGTCGAATTCCGCCCGGCCGACGCCCAGTGCGGCGGCACGCTGTCGAGCGAGGTCGCAGAATATAGCATCGGGAGCGCGGCACGCAAGGAAGGCGTGGTGCGGAGACGAAGCCGCGGTACACCGCGATTGGATTGCGAATCCGTGGAAGGGGCCAGGACAGGACATTTGTTGGCGTACACGCGAGAAGTCCAGACTCCGAGGGCGCGGATGCGGGTCGGGACTGCGGAGCCAACGGGGACGGGTTGAAGGGAGTGATGGGCGGGGTTGCGGAGGGCGCGGGAACGTATGTTTGGCGCGGCATGGCTTCGCGGATACGCCGCTCGTACGTGTTGCGGAGGGCGCGGAAAAGTACGTTTGGCGCGGCTGGTGTGGGGGGATGCCAGGCATAGAGGTTTCCCTGAAAATGGGTTGTGAGTTTGTCGAGGGTGGGATGGGGTTGAAAAAGATCGCGCCCAAAGCGCCCCCTAAATCTCCCCTGAATCTCCCCATGACCGGGCACGGATCGCGCCGGAATGCTGGCGGGCACCCACGGAGCAAGCTCCGCGGGCGTTGCGGGTTGTGGACGGTACGCGGGAAAAAAACTGTTTGGAGGGGTATGGTTTCGAGGGCCTGAGACATAAGAGGCTGTTTGCAAAGTGGTTATGCGGCCAGGGGCGTCGGCAAGTGGGGAAAGAAAGCCGTCCTTTTCAGGTCCCAAAGCCGTCCCGATCAGTCCCGATCGGTCCCGTTGGGTGCCGGCTGCGTCCCATGGGGTTCCGGGCGGGTTCGGAAGGGAGCCAAAGGCCTGGGTGAATGACGAAATCCGAAGGTCGAATGACGAGTGAATCCCGAAGCACGAATGAACATGGGTGTGGTCAAGCATCATATATCGCTCCTCCCTATTGTCCGTGGCGCTGCGCGCGCGGGGTGTTTTGCGCGCAACAGCGCGCAGCGCAAAATGGGGGTTCACGCTGTGGGGGTGTGATTTGAGAAAATGGAAATTCTTTGGCGCGCGCAACACCCGGGCGCAACAGTGGGAATGCAAGTTGCGGGTGGCTCGGGGGTTAACCGCGGAATTGGCAACCGGGGAGGGAGTCGGAGGACTTGCGGCGGTGGGGAACGACCACGGCAAGGGCATAGCTGATACCGTGACCCATAGCTGCAACCGCATGTCGGATGCACTCAGCGGCCGGTCGTAGCCATTCTTCCGGGAATGTCCTCCTGGCCACAAAGCGTCATCCTGAGCGTACTCGCTGAGGATCCGGCTATGGAGTCCGAGGCCAGATGCTTCGCGAGTACGCTCAGCATGACGACTGTTACGGTGCATGCAGTTTACGACTTGCCCGAATTTCCGGGCCACCCGAACGGCTGGGTACGATAGAATGCCGTCATGCCCACGACGCCGCTCGAACGCTGGCGCGGCCGGATGTGGCGAATGTTCGCCGCCGGCTGCGTGGTGCTCGTCATCTTCCACTTTGCCTGGGCCTGGCACGCCAGCCGGGCCATGTCGCGGTGGAAGGAAGACGCCCACAAGCGTGGCCTGCCGCTTTCGGTTGAGGAGTTGTCCGTTCCCGATCCGGAAGATGACGGCGTTGCGTTTGGACGACATGTGCGGGCAGTCAAGGCGCTGTCCACAACGGCGAGGTCGCCCGCGGTGACCGAGGATGCGCTGTCGAACGGAGGCTGTGCCTTGGGAGCGACACCCCGGCCGACTCTGAGCCTTGCGGGGTGGCAGATTCCCGATCACATGCCTTTTCCACCCAAGTGGGTTGCAGCGGCCGAAGCGTCGGAGCAGGCGAATCTGGCAGTCTTCGACCTGGCGCGGCAGGCTCGGGCCATGGGCAGTGCCTCCGGACGACAAATCCCGTTTGAGGCTACGAATCTGGACTGGGCCTACAATGGCCCGATCAACTATGCGCTCACGCTACGAGACAGCGCGGACCTTAACCACGTTCAGGGCGATAATCTTCAGGCCATCGAACGGTTGCTGGACCTGATGAACGCGGCAGCGGTCTTCCGCCAGAATCCAGAACCGTGGATGCAGGTTCGCGCCGACAGATCTGCGCAGTTGGCCGCGGACAGTGCTTTGTTCATCGCACCGGGGCTCGCAATGGATGGCCGGCAATCAAGTTCGCTGCGTACGAGCGTACGAGGCCTGATTGCGGCGCTGCTGCATCCCGATCCGTGGAACCCCCGCACCTTGTGGCATGTGCGGGTATCGTACATCGTGTATGCCGAGAGCGTCATCAACAACGATTACGGCAACCACCGGCATTACAGATTCGATCTCCCGGATGTCGCCGGCAGCCGCCTGCTCCGCCAGGCCTTCCAGACCGAAGAACTCCGCACGATGCGGAGATACGACGAGTTTGCGCCAGCGGTTGGACTCGAGAACTGGCCGGCCTTGCGCGATTATCCTTTCGCGCGTCAGCATCGCGAATCGTTCTACGACAACGACATTGGATGGCTGCATGGCCGCCTGGGAAACCGGCTGGAGATCGTGGCCCAGCGGCGTGCGGCGGCCATCTCGCTGGCCGCTCGCCTTTACGTTGCCGACCACGGGCGCTGGCCGAACAACCTTGAGGAAATGGTCCCTGAATATCTGCCACATGTGCCGCACAACCCGTTGATGCCTGCTGGAAACGCGATGGGGTATATCGTGTTAAAAGGACAGGGGTCAGCCAGAACTGACCGGTCGCTCGTCTACTACGGGGAGCAGCCTATCGAACTCAGTAACGGCATTCCGGCAGATTTACCGCAGTCCTCTGTCCCCTTATTGCCCCGGAACCACAAGGCTGCGGTGGGCACGCGCGCCTACTTCGATCTCTCGCGTTTCACGACGGCCTCCCCATGAGCGTCAGCACGGCAAAGCGAACATAGCCCGCGCCACAGGGCAGGATGACCAGCAGCAACACGACGCTGATGATCCAGCGCACCAGCAGCATTGCACCTATTGCCAGCGTCCGGCCAAAGCCACACTGAGTGAAGCGACGGTATGCGACCAGGCCCGCCAAAGCGGCCAGGAACAGCGGGCCTCCGGCAATGACCAGCAGGGCGAGCATTGGCCGAAGTTGCCAGGGACGCGCCAATAGCCCGAGGTCATCCAAACGGTTGCCGAGCCCGGAGATGTTCCTGGCCGCCAGAACGCCCCCGGCCAGCAGGGCCATCCAGAAGAGCGGCCCGGTCGCATAACACGCCAGGGCCGCGCCCCGTTCGGCCAGTTCCGGGCTTGGCGCTGCTTTGCCGAACACTCCGCGCATCATGCCGGCCATGTCCAGCAGCCAGAGACCCGCGCACGCCGCCCAGACAGCCGGTAGTTCGACCATCGTGCGCCACAGTTCGTACGCCGACACCACGAACTTGAATGGGTCGTATTCCTTGAGTTCCAAGAAGTACCACGGTGTCTCAAGGCCGCGATAGTACACGGCCAACAGTGCCGCCTGGGCAATGGCCAGCGTGATCCAGAAGAACCGGGCCGCGTCGGGCAGCAACAGCGGCCGGCCCGCCTCGATACGCCAGAACCGCCACCGGAAACTGGTCATCAGGACTGTCTTGAAATAGCTGCGAATCGCGCCCTGCCGGCGCCAGCGTGGCCAGGGAAGGATGCCGGTGGCCAACTGGTTCCGATCGAACGACATGCCACATTCGCTGCAGATGTCCCCGGGTGTTCCCCGAAGGTCGTACCCGCAACTGGGGCAAAACAGACCACAATCGGCGACAGGCGGGATTGGCGTTTCGGAAGGCACGATGCCAAAGGCTCCGGGATCGCGAGGGCGTTACGAGCAGTTCACAACACCGTCACCTGGCCGCTGCGGCCGCTTTTTACTTCGGCTTCGACGATGCGGATGGTGTCGGCCGCCTGTTGCATGGTGACGCGGTCGGGACGGCGGGCGGATTGGACACAGGTCAGGAAATAGCCGATTTCGTGGTCGTAGCCCATGCCGGGTTCGAGGGGGACAGGGGCGGCCTTGCCGTTCTCGATGAGCGTGAGGGGATTGTCGCCGGGGAAATCGTAGATGAGCGTGGCACGCTCGAAGTTGGCGGTGAACTGCATCTTGAAGGGGAAGCCGGCGGCCATGCACCACGAGCCTTCGGCCGTGACCATCGGGCCGTTTTCGTAGCGGTAGTGAGTGATGAGGTGGTCGGGCTGGTTGGTGACCTTGGAATAGGCGGCGGTGTAGACGGACTTGGGGATGCCGAACAGGTAGTGGGCGAAGTCGGTGTCGTGAATGTGGAGATCGAGGGCGGCGCCGCCGGAGAGATCGCCGTTGGAGTAGAACCCGCCGCCGGGATGGCTGGCAACGCGGCGGAAGTGGACGGCGAGGCACTTGCCGTAGGTCTGGTTTTGGACGGCGTCCTTGAGGTGGGTCCAGCCGGGCCAGAAGCGCAGGCACATGGCGGTCATGGCGATGCCTTTGGCTTTGTCGGCGGCGTCGGCGAGGCGTTTGGCGT